>JAYSVA010000457.1:0-14639 GCA_043718785.1 Hyphomicrobiaceae bacterium | reverse complement strand
ACGCATCGTGATTGCTCGGGCTGAACGACAGGGCATTGATGGTCACGCCTTTGAAATTAGTCATTTTGTTCATCGCTGCAATCACCGCGCCGCGCTCGGTCGTGCCGGCGACCTTCATCGATTCCAGCAAAATACGTGCGCAGTCATAGCCATGGCCAACGATGGTGCCCAGCGTCAGTTGCGGATTGGCTTCGTCGCTGCCATACCAACGGTCGGCACCGTGGGCTGCCCGATACTGATCCACAAAGGTTTGCGCGGTCGGCTGCAAGGGCCGCGCAGCGAAGGCAATTGGGCTCATGGTGCGGGTGCCCAAAGTCAAGTCGCCAGCCCCTTCAATGTACGGCGGGGTAACCGCACCGGCTGAGCCATAAATATCAAACTTCAGGTTGGCGCGGCTGATGTTCTTGCGGATCACCGCAAAATCAGCGCCCAAACCAATCACCAGCAGCGCGTCAATATTGGCGCGCTGCATGCGGGCAACCTGTGAGGCCATGTCTTGGCTGCGTTGGTTATAGGCTTCGACTTCGACTTTGATGGCCGGGTTCTTGGCGAGCAGTTCGGCCTGCACCATCTGGCTTCCGGTCACCCCATAAGCGGTGCTTTCGTGCAGGATTCCGACCGACTTGTACTTGGTGCCCAGAACCTGGCTCAAGGCCGTGGCTTCAGCCTTGTTGGTCACCGCCACCGACACAATATTGGCACGCGGCGGCTTGCCCTCGCCATTTTTCAAAGTCACCTGGGGTGACTGGGCCAACGCGTTGCAGACCGGGCGACCATCGGCCTCCAGCATGTCCATGGTGGCAAGCGCGGGACCACTGCCGGCCGGCGCGATAATCGCCACAATGTTCTTGTTATCGAGGATTCGACGCATATTTTGCACCGCGCGATCAGGCACCAGTTGATCGTCCAAGGCTTCCGCCAGTTCGGCTTTTCGGCCGTTCAGGCCACCATTTTTATTGAACAGCTCGATCGCCAGCACGACGCCGCGGCGATTGCCCTCACCGAACTCATTGAACGGTCCGGTCAAGGCGGTGGTCATGCCCAGCTTGATGGTCTCCTGGGCTTGGGCCTGAACGGCGAGGCCCGCCAGCAGCAGGCTGCTGACGATAACGGTCAATGGCTGGCGGTGTTTGAATGTTTTCATCAAGTTCTCGGGTGGTGCCGCCCGCTGGCGGCAGTTGGGTCAGACTGAAATTTCGCTGAGATCAGCGCGCACGCTCACTACAAACGCAATTTTGCGACACGGCTACGACCGCACAAAACCCGCATACGAATCCTTGGCAATCGCTTCGGATTCGCTTCGGTACAGCGCCATGCCACCGGCGTAAGGCATGAATAACTGAGGTTTACCGGGGATGTTTGCACCCAGGTACCAAGAGTGTTTGGCAAGTGGCAACAGCGTCTTATTGGCTGCGATGCTAACGTGTTCCAGCCACTTAACCGTGGCCGCCTCGGTGGCCTCAATTTTCTCGAAGCCCCCGCTTTGCATGTCAGCGAGGCACTGCGTGATCCAGTCGACATGCTGCTCGATTGCGACTGGCATGTTGGTCAAGACCGAAGGGCTGCCCGGGCCGGTGATGGTGAACAGGTTTGGGAACCCCGCCACCTGTAATCCGAGATAGTTGAGCGGACCCGCTTCCCAGGCTTTTGCCAGCGGCAGCCCTTCGGACCCGGTGATGTTGAGCGCTAGCAGCGGCCCGGTCATGGCGTCAAAGCCGGTGGCGAAGACGATGATGTCGAGCGGATGCTCAGCCCCGGACTGCAGCCGCACGCCGGTAGGCGTGATCGCCGCGATCGGGTCCGAACGCACATCGACCAGCGATACATTATCGCGGTTGAAGGCCTCGAAATAGTTGGTGTCGATGGGCGGGCGCTTGGCGGCGTAGGGGTGGTCGATATCGGCGAGCTTTTCGGCTGTCACTGGATCGTCAACGATGTCGCGGATTTTCTGCTTCAGGAACTCCGCCGCCGTATCGTTGGCCGCCTTATCAACCGTCAAATCGCGGAATGTCGTGCGGAACTGCAGCCCGCCCTTCTCCCAGGCGGCTTCGTAGAGCTGCTTGCGCTGGTCGGCCGAGACGTCGAACACCGAACGGTCCATAATCGTGAACGGGTGCCCGTTGGTGGTGGCGTGCATGACTTGCCGGATGTCCTCGTGGTTCTCTCGGACATAGCGCTGGAACTCCGGCGTCAGCGGCACGTTACGGGCGGGCACGCTGTAATTCGCCGTACGCTGGAACACCGTCAGGTGGCCGGCCGTCTCGGCGATCACCGGCACGGATTGGATGCCGGTTGAGCCGGTACCTATCTGGCCGACGCGTTGGCCCGAGAAATCGACGCCCTCGTGCGGCCACTGACCGGTATGAACCCAGCGCCCTTTGAAGCTCTCCAGCCCCGGTATTTTCGGCACGTTGGCCGTGGATAGGCAGCCAACTGCCGTGATCAGGAACTTGGCTGACAGCTGTTCGCCCGCTGACGTGGTCACCTGCCAGCGGTTGGATTTGGCGTCGTACTGCGCGCCCGTTACGCGGGTGCCGAGTTGGATGTCGCGGCGCAGGTCGAACCGGTCGGCGACGTGGTTTAGGTAGCGCATGATTTCGGGTTGGCCGGGATAACGCTCCGACCATTCCCAGGTCTCCAGCAGTTCCTTCGAGAACGAGTAGCAATATGAGTGGCTCTCGGAATCGCAGCGCGCACCGGGATAGCGGTTCCAGTACCAGGTGCCGCCAACGCCATCGGCCGCCTCCAGCACACGCACGTTGAGGCCCAGCCGGTCACGCAGGCAGTGCAGCTGATACATGCCGGAAAAGCCCGCACCGATGATCAGCGCGTCGAACGACTGAGTTGCAGCAGCCTTCGCCGCTGCGCCGTTCGAAGTGGTCCGTGCCATGCAAGTCTCCGCTGCTGCGATTCAATAAATTTGATGAAGGGCTGCTCCGCCCTACATCGGTGCCAGCTCAGGCTTGACCACCTGCTGGTAGGCGAGGCCGAGTTTGATCAGGTCGGCTTCGGCGAATGGGCGACCGACGAGCTGGAAGCCGTTGGGCAGCTGGCCTTCTCTTGGATACGGCAGCGTCAGTGCTGGCAGACCCAGATAATTGATCGGGCGGCAGTACAGCACGATGCGGCCCATCGCCGACTGCAGGGTTGGTCCACCGGCAATGTCGAGCGCTTCGAGTGTCGGCAGCGGGTCGGCGAACGTCGGCAGAACCGTCACGTCGCAGCTAGCATAGGTCTCGGCCAGCGTCTGTTTCAGCATGGTGCCGCGCGCCCGCAGTGCGGTCTGATGGTCAGGCCCGGAGACGAAATGGCCGAACTCCACGCGCGCGCGCACTTGCGGCCCGAAATCGGCGCCGCGCTTCCGGATATGCGCGCCATGTGCAGACGCCACCTCCGGCAGCTGCAGCAGCTGGCATAGCTGATCCAGCATCCGCCAATCCGGGAACTTGACGGCGACTTTCTTGGCACCGAGCTTCACCAGCACATCAATCGCCGTCGCCATGCGCGTCTGGACGCTGGAATCGGCCTGCGCCAGCAGCGCCTCGTCAACGCCGATCCGCATGCCCGCAATGGAGCCGGCCTCGAACGCCTGCGGGCCAGGCACTGGCCGCTGGCTCGACGTGCCATCACGCTCATCATATCCGGCGATAATCCGGAACAGCAGCGCCAGATCCCGCACGTCGCGCGCAATCGGCCCGACGCAATCGAGCGACGGTGATAGCGGCATGGCCCCCGCACGCGAGACCCGGCTCCAGGTTGGCTTCAGTGAGGACACACCGAGCGCCGCTGCTGGCATCCGCAAGGAGCCAGCCGTATCCGACCCTAGCGCTGTGGGGACGACGCCAGTCGCCACAGCGATTGCCGACCCGGACGACGACCCGCCGGTGATATGCTTCAGGTCCCACGCATTCTTGGCGTGGCCCAGCACATAGTTGTGCCCAGTCGGCCCGAACGCGAACTCCGTCAGGTGTAGCGCCGCAATCTGGTGGCTGCCCTCGCGCTCCAAGCGATCAATCACGGTGGCATCGCTATCGCACGGCTTGTCGCGGCGGATTTTAGCGCCCCAGCTCGGAATCCGCCCGACCTGGTCGAACATATCTTTATGCGCCAGCGGCACACCGTGCAGACGGCCCGCAATCCGGCCGATGGCCAGACTTGCATCCGCTACCTTCGCGGCGGCCAGGGCAGTCTCGTCTTCGAATGAAATCACAGCATTGGTTTTGGCGTGCACGACCTTGGCACGCTTCAGCGCCTCGGTTGTTGCTTCGACGCTGGTGACTTTCTTGTCACGGATGGCGGCGGCCAGATCGATAGCTGAGAGGGAACGAAGATCCATGGCCTTAAACTCCATCACGGCGAAGCTGGGCATCACGATGCAGGGTGGCGGCGAAGTCGCCGACGTCGGCGCTAAGCGGCAGCATGTCCGAGACTTTCAGCGCCATCTGCGCCAACGTCGCCATGTGCGGGCCGATCAGCTCCAGCCGCTCGGCAGGCACGACATGACCCGTCAAACTAACAGGCTGGGCAGCGGTCTGGGACGGGCTCGGTTTTGCACCGGCGGATTGGGGCGCCATGGCGAGATCTCCTGAAGGGTGGCCGTTATCCTGAGACTATGGCGAAGGCTGAGTGCGGGCGCAACCCAAACACCCGACGGCAATGCTGCCCTGCTGGAAACGCTTAAGTTGTGCGATCCGACGCAACACATATGCGCACAACCGTCACAAAACGGGGCACAGATTTACCTTTGGTTAACCATTTTGGTTCATCCGTAAACCAATGTGTCAGGTGGGTTGACGCATCATGATTTCAACAGCTTGGATTGGCCATGCGCGCGTTCACACTCGTATGCTTAGGCATTACGATCCTGACCCCTGAAGCGGGTGCGGAAACGCGCGCCAAGCCAGCAGCCCCTGCATCAGTCATCCGCACCGGCAGCACCAACCCCAACGTGACTGCCACCGCCATTCCGTACGCCATCATCGCCAACTCCGGCGACGACACCCGGCGCAGTTTCGCTGTGCAATTAGAAGGCCGCGTCGGCGACAGCGACTTGAAGCGCATTGCTTCTGAGATTCGCCACACGGATAGTGGCATCGAGACCGCATCGGCTGTGATGATGTTTTATCTGCCCGGCATGAAGCTCGGCCATGGCGTTTGGGCACATGCATTCTTCCAGCCGTCGGACGTCCAGGCGAAGAAAACCCACCAAGAGCCGAAAGTGACCATCGTCGGCTTGTCCATCGCTGAAGAGGAGCGGCTGGTTCTATCTGCCCGTCAAGACAGCCGCAATCTCGTCGGCGCCTGGTTGACAGCCACCCCAGCTCCCGTCGGCAAGTTGACGCTGTTTCGCGAGAAGGGCCGCCTGTTCGTTGAATGGGGCCTGCGCGATGGCGCCCGCTTCACGGAAGAAGTCATCGAAACCGCGTTGGCAGAGGGCGGCTGGCGCTATGATCGCCGCGACGGTGGAGCCGGTGATCACATGCGCATCACACCAGAGGGCAACTTGGAACTGCGCGACCGCCAAGACGTGATCACGGCGACACAGACCATCAAGCGCCAGCCCGGCGACTTCAATATGGCTGTTGCCAAGACCAATCAGGCCAAGGGAACCGACGTTAAGCTCAGCGAAGGCAAAGTTTCAGCTGATAAATCCGCCGCTGACAAAAAGCTGAGCAGCGCCAGTGCCAGCGCCAAAGGCACCATCATCACCACGGTTGGCTCGGCGACAACGACCGCAGGCTCAACCGATAAAGCCGTGAAGACGAAAACGGCACTGCCGGTCGATCAGGCCGTCGATGCCGACGCAACCGCCAACGCCATCTTCCGTTGAACTGAATCAGTTTGCAGGGGCAGTTGGCGCTTTTACAGTTGGCACCCTGGTCGCCGGTTTCGGACCGCAGATGTCTTTCAGCGCCTGCCATTCGGCATCGTTGAGTGCCGGTGTCGTCGGGTAGGCAGGCTGCTCTAGCGCCCGTTTCACGCGATCTGACGATTGCGGGTGGGTGCGCAGAATATCGTATTGCCCGATGGTCTTGGCGACGCCGGACTTCTCTTCCAGTTCGCCCGCCCGCTTGAAGAAATCACGGAATCCAGTCGACGTTATCCCGGCTGCACGCAAAATCCGGTAGGAATGATCATCGGCCTGCTGTTCGGCGGTGCGGGTATAGTTCAGCTGCGCCAGCAGCAACCCGGCGCTGCCCAGCGTGCCACCTGAGCCACCGGTCATCAGCTCCAACGCTGCCGACATGCCAATCATCCGGACGATCCCGGTCTCCGGGTGACGCTCCAACCCGTGCCCCATTTCATGAGCCAGCACCGCAGCCACTTCATCGGATGAGCGTGCGTTCTGCACCAGTTCACGGGTAAGCATGATCTGTTCGCCGGGTGCCGCGAACGCATTCAGCAGGCTCCAGTCCACCACCACGACGTTGAATTTGGCATTGGCTGCCGCGCTGAGCCGGGCCGTCAGCTTGTCGAGTGCGGCAGTGCCAGCAGGCGATTTGCACACCGACCGCTTGTCTGTCATCGACGAGACGACTTGTTTGCCCATGGTCTCGCGAACACGATCGGGAATAAACCCGGCGACGATGCGGGCGGGGCTGATATCAGCCACCCATAGTCCGGCAACACCAGCGACAATGGCAGCCGAAACCGCCAGCCACGGCGCGGCAGTACGGAGCCGGTCGGCGCGGGCGCTGAGATGCGGTGCCCGATCCGCCAACATGCGCACAAAGTTGCGATCATCGACGAACAGCGAACAGCCCGGCGCGTCTGGTGACGCCAGCAGCACGTCGGCCGCCTTGGCTGTCAGGCTGGCCGATGCGGTCAGGCCTGGATATGCCCACAATTGGTGGGCTGCGGGCCTGCTCGGGGCGGCAATCTCCAGCCCGCCCGAGGCGAACGTGACAGTCACTGCCTCAGTCGCGGCGGTCAGTCCATCGCTGAACCGGCCAGGAAAAACAACGGCCTGAGCCGATTGCAGCGTGCTTGAACTTGGCGGGCTAGAATGCATCGAAATCGAATGCCTGTGCTAAGCCTTCGCCAGTTTTGCCGTTCGCCGCTGCGCGCTGGCCAATCGCTGCGAGCGGGATGGTGCCTTCGATTGCCGTCCGCTCGGCAACATAACGCGCAGATCGGATTTGCGCGAGTGGTGACAGGAGCCCAAGCGTGCAGACACTCAAAAAGAAGTTGCCAATCGCCAACCTGATCAGGCTTGGTGCGGTAGCTGTGCCTTTGAAACTGGCGCCTTCGAAATGCGTGTGGGCGGCGAAATGGTTCATCATGCCAGCCCGATACCACGCTGAAATGATAGCAAACAACAGCCACGCCAGCAGTACAATTACAGTGAGCGCGATGCCTTCGGCGAGCGTCGGAATGTAGGGCATCCCGGCCCGCCGCGCCGCCGCTATTCTCGGCCCGCCAATACCGCCAATCGCTGCGAGCGTGGCAACAACCAATACAATGGTTCCAATCCACAGCGCCGTGAACCGCTTGTACAGTCTGCCCGACTTGCCATCGAATTTCAGCGGGCGGTCACCGAAGCGCATGTCGTTGACCAGCAACGATTGCAGCTTGGTCTGCCGCCAGGGCAGGATCCAGCCCAACGTGAACGGCACCAACACGCCGGTCCACACGTGCGTCCAGGCGTATGAGCGCGCACTGCCCTCAAGGCCGCCGCGAATGCCGCGCCATAACGTGCGCGACAGCCGATACCGCTGCGCCCGGTAGATGCCGATGCCCATCAGCACGAAAAACAACGGGTAAACCAGCGCCGGGGCTGGCGATTGTGGACCGAAGGCAAAGCTTGCAGCAAAGACTGCTAGCGTCATCGGCAGCATCACGACAGCGAATACGAGCAGAAACCCGAGGAACAGCTCCTTGCCGGTGCCGGTGTAGGCGAGCGGCTCGCCATTCAGGCGCACAGCCGACCAGATGCGGCGGCGCACCTCTGTCTTGCCCCAAAAATGATAGACGCCCAGCGTGATGATCCGCAGGAAATAGTTGGCAAAGCTGAGGCCGATCAGGCCATCCGGCTGAACCCAGCTCAGTTTCACCGCTTCCGGCGGCAAGGCTGTCGGCCCTGGTCCCGTTTCACTGATGCTGGGAACACTGCTTCCCATGGCGTTATTGCTTATTGAGGGGGTATCCATCACTCAGCCTCGCAAAAATAAGAGGTAACGTCAGAAAGCGCGTGCGAAAAATCCCGACGTTGTTAGCATGCCAGACATTGACGTTGCATGAATTCTTGTTCGCCGGATTTGTCTAGCAAAGTTATCAGTAGGGCCGCACAACATGTCAAAGCTTACGCTGTTGAAGTCTGCCCGGCTAACCCGGCGACAGCTTATTCTGTTCACCCTGGTGTCGGCAGTGCTGAACGGGCTGGTGACAGCCTCCATCGGCGCATGGCTGGCCCAGACCTATGCCCGGGCACAACAGCGCCAGGAAGCCGTGAAACTGATGTCCAACCTGATTTACGAGCGCCGGACACGGGCCGGCATGGTCGTCTCATCCATGCGCCGCCAAGCCGACACGGAGGAGCTGCGCCAGCGCAAACGCCAATACGACGAGGTTTACGTCGACTGGAACAAGAACGTCCGACTCAACCTGTTCGTCATCCGCGAGGTGATGGGCGAGAAGGCACTGTCGGCGTTCGAACAAGATTTCGAAGAGTTGCTGATCCACCCAATGAGCCTGATCGATAACTGCCTGACCAAAGCCTACGACGTAAAACTATCCGGTCAAGACCCGCTGCCATTGCTCGAGGCCTGCCAGATGCCGATGCTGCATCAGCTGGTACTAGACTGTGGCGCCACCTTCACCAACGAAGTCTACAAGCTGACACGGCTGAGTTTTCTGCCAACGTTCCTGCCGTCCTGGCGCAGCAGCGACGATGACCGCACTGCCGCCCGCGCCCGCATAAAAAAGGGCTGCACCAGACCTGCGCTACCCTGAGCAAACGATTTGACTTACCGGCCCGCTTGGCGCATATGCACTCTATCCAACGGCACGCGACTAGCGAGCCGCCATGGTGCTTGGGGTCTGCAGTCCTGCCGGGACGCTGATTTCGGGGCATTATGGTCCACATCCGTCGGCGAGTTTCGCCCACGGGTGCATTTGCGCTTGGATTTCGTTAGATTAAGCTGTTGCAAGTTTTGGCGGCAGCTCAGGAGTAGTCGATGCTGAAGGTTTATGGTCGCAAGACCTCGGTGAACGTACAAAAGGTGATGTGGGCAGTGGGCGAACTCGGCCTGCCGCATACCCGCGCCGATGTTGGCGGCCCGTTTGGCGGCACCGACACGCCGGAATATGGCGCGATGAACCCGAACCGCCTCGTGCCTGTGATCGATGACGAGGGCTTCATCCTGTGGGAAAGCGCCGCCATCGTGCGCTACCTCAGCGAACGCTATGGTCGTGGCACGCTGGCCCCTGAAGGCCGCCACAGCTACGCCCGCGCCGACCAGTGGATGGAGTGGGCTGGCACCAACCTGATGCAACCGATCATTGGCACGTGTTTCCTGCAGATGATCCGCGTCCAAGCCGCCGTTCGCGATACAAAAGCCGTCAGCGCTGCCGCCCTGACCGCTGGCGAGAAGCTGGCTATTCTGGACAAACACCTCGCCGACCGCAATTTCATCGTCGGCGATCAGCTGACCATGGCCGACATTCTCGTAGGTTCGCTGCTGTACCGCTATTTCAATCTCGCTATCCAGCGCCCACGTCTGGTCAACGTCGACCTCTACTATCGCCGCCTGACCGCCCGCCCTGCGTATCAGCAGCATGTGATGGTGGACTTCGAAGCGATGAAAGTGCCGGGAGCGTGAACTCATGAGCGGCATGTTCCAATCGCTGTCTGATCGGCTGTCGGGCGTTCTCGACAAGCTGACGCGTCGTGGCGCGCTGACCGAGGCCGACGTCGCAGAAGCCCTGCGGGAAGTCCGTCGGGCGCTGCTTGAAGCCGATGTGGCACTGGAAGTCGTCAAGGCGTTCACGGAAAACGTCAAGGCCAAGGCTGTTGGCGTTGAAGTCGTCAAGTCGGTGTCGCCCGGCCAGATGGTCGTCAAGATCGTCCATGACGAGCTGGTCGCCATGCTCGGCTCGACCGCCGATCCGATCGACCTGAACGCCACCCCGCCGCTCGCCATTCTGATGGTCGGTCTGCAGGGTTCCGGTAAGACCACCACGACCGCCAAGATCGCCTACCGCCTGACCAACCGCGAGAAGAAGCGCGTGTTGATGGCCTCGCTCGACACCCGCCGCCCGGCGGCGCAGGAGCAGCTGGCGATCCTGGGCACCCAGACCAACGTCGACACGCTGCCGATCATCGCCGGCCAGCAACCGCTCGCCATTGCCCGCCGCGCCATGGATGCCGCCCGTCTCGGTGGCTATGACGTGGTGCTGCTCGACACCGCCGGCCGCACCACCATCGACGAAGCGCTGATGGCGGAAGTGGCTGAGGTCAAAGCTGCCACCAACCCGCACGAAACCTTGCTGGTCGCCGACGCGCTGACCGGTCAGGACGCCGTCGTCACTGCCAAAGCCTTTGAGGACCGCGTCGGCGTTACCGGGATCGTTCTAACCCGTATCGACGGCGATGGCCGTGGCGGTGCAGCGCTGTCGATGCGCTATGTCACCGGACGGCCGATCAAGCTGGTCGGCGTTGGCGAAAAGTGGGACGCCCTGGAGGACTTCCATCCGGAGCGAATCGCCGGGCGCATCCTCGGCATGGGCGACATCGTCAGCCTCGTCGAGCGGGCGGCTGAAAACATCAACGCCGAGCAAGCGGCGAAGATGGCCGCAAAGATGCAGAAAGGCGAGTTCGATCTGCAGGACATGGCCGACCAGCTCAAGCAGGTCGAGAAGATGGGCGGCATGGGCGGCATCATGGGCATGATGCCCGGCGTCGCCAAGATGAAGGCGCAGATTGCCGACAGTGGCATCGCCGAAGGTGCGCTGAAGCGCCAGCACGCCATCATCATGTCGATGACCAAGAAAGAGCGCCGCAACCCCAAGCTGCTCGACGGCAAGCGCAAGAAGCGCATTGCAGCAGGTGCCGGTGCCAAGGTCGAAGAGATCAACCGTCTCCTCAAGATGCACCGGCAGATGGCCGACATGATGAAAATGATGGGCAAGAACAAGGGCATGATGGGCAAAATGGCCAGCATGATGGGCCTTGGCGGACTGGGAGGCGGCGGCGGAATGGGTGGCGGTATGCCCTCGATGCCGAAAGACATGTCACCGGACGCCCTCGCCCAGATGGCCAAGGACTTGCAAAAAGGTAGCGGCGGTCTCCCCCCGGGCTTCGGCGGTGGAGGACGGGGCGGCCTACCCGGCTTGGGCGGTCCCAAATTGCCGGGATTACCGGGCCTACCTGGTTTCCCTGGCGGGCCGAAGAAAAAGTAACAGCGAAATTCCCGGGCTTAGGCCCGCAGCGAATACCACACGATCAACAGTCAACTGAAACCTGAAGGAAGACCCTATGTCCGTTAAGATCCGCCTGTCACGCGGCGGCGCCAAGAAGCGCCCGTACTACTACATCGTCGTTGCTCACGGCACTTCGCCACGCGATGGCAAGTACATCGAGCAGATCGGCACGTTCAACCCGATGCTGCCCAAGGACAGTGCCGAGCGCGTAAAACTCGACGTTGAGCGCGCGAAGTACTGGATGTCAGTTGGCGCCCAGCCGTCAGACCGCGTTGCCCGCTTCCTTGACAAAAGCGGCCTGATGAAGCGCGTGGCTCCGGTCAACCCAGAGAAAGCCAAGCCAAAGAAGAAGCGCGTTGAGCGCGAAGCCGCCGAAGCCAAGAAGGCGACCGACCTCGCCGCCGCCAAGGCTAAAGAAGCCGCGGCTCCAGCTGCGTAAGCTGGCTGGTTGCAAGAATATGGGACGGTGTCTGCTCCGGCAAACACCGTCCTTTTTTGTGTTCAGGCCGGCTTGGGTGTCAGCTGCTCATCCCGGGCCAAGGCGCGGATCAGCGCCGGGCGCTTGGACAGCAGCTCGACATAGCGGACGAACTCCGGACGTTGCGGGACGATGCCGAACTTCATGGTCCAGCGCAGATTGGAACCCATCTGCACATCCGCCGCCGTGAACGCATCTCCCAGCAGATACGGCCCTTTCGCCAACGCTCCCGCCAGCACATCCATCGTCGTGTCGTAATCGCCATACGGCAACATCTGCCGGTTGCCCGGCTCCCGTTTCAGTGCGTGATCGATAACGGCGGGCTCAAACGCCGAGCCATGAAAGAACATCCAGCGTAGATACGTGCCACGCGCCGGATCGCCGATGGCCGGTGCCAGTTTCGCTGCCGGAAATTCATCCGCCAGATACGTGCAGATCGCCGCAGACTCAGTGATGATCGTGTCACCGTGCTTGAGCGTCGGCACCTTGCCCATCGGATTGATGGCGAGATACGCAGGCTGCCGCTGCTCCTCCTTCTTCAGGTCCAGCACAACCAGTTCAAACGGTTGGCCCAGCTCTTCCAGCATCCACAATACCGTCGATGAACGAGAAGGGGCGGCGTGGTAGAGCATGAGGCTGGCAGACATGATCGATCTCCTTGATGGAACAAGCGGCCTGTAGACACGGCACACTATGATGACCGCATCGTCACGCAAGTACTTAGCCGGAATTTGAGTCAGGATCGAATCTTGACTTGTGTATTTCGAATATTCCAGAAATACAATTGACAACCTCACAATCTTCCGGCATTGTCAGGATATGAAACTTGACGACGCAGCGGCGCGCTTGGAGGCACTGGGCAACCCGACCCGGCTGAAGATTTTTCGTGCGCTGGTGCGGGCGGGGGATCAGGGCATGGCAGTCGGTCATCTGCAAACGATGCTTGATATCGCACCATCAACACTGTCGCATCACATCAAGTCGATGTTGATCGTTGGCCTCATTGCCCAGGAGCGCCAATCGACGACACTAATTTGTCGGGCAAACTACGAGGTGATGCGGGGCCTCTTGGACTTCCTGCTTGAGGAATGTTGTGTCGGCGCGAACTGCGGTGGCACGACGAAACCAACACTGAGCTGAACTTTTGCTTCAATATTCGAAAATACCGGAAAGATAAAATAATGAACAACACGACCCCTGCAACCAAACGTATCGCCATCATCGGCGCTGGCCCTGTTGGCCTGGCCGCCGCCGCCCATGTCCTAGAGCGTGGGCACATCCCCATCGTACTGGAAGCAGGACCAGAAGCAGGACATGCCGTCCGCCAGTGGTCGCACGTCCGCGTATTCTCACCCTGGGAGTACAACATCGACAAAGCGGCAGCGTGCCTACTTACGGCGGCCGGATGGAACGCACCTGATCCCGCGTCCTACCCAACCGGCGCTGAGCTCGTCGATGACTATCTAGCACCTCTAGCCACGCTCGCCGCCCTAAAGGACCACATCCACACCGACGCAAAAGTCACCGCCATTAGCCGCGTTGGCTTCGACAAGGTCAAATCCAAGGGTCGCGAAACCGCTGCGTTTGAGGTGCGGTACGACAACGGCATCCGCCCCCAAACGCTCAGGGCTGACGCTGTCATCGATACATCGGGCACCTGGTTTTCACCGGCAGCGGCAGGCGCCAACGGACTTGCAGTCATAGGCGAAACTGACGCCGCCTCCCGTATCGCCTATGCCATGCCCGACATCCTGGGCGTCGCCCGCAACCGCTACGCAGGCAAAACCGTTGCTGTGCTGGGTGCGGGACACTCGGCGATTGGCTCGCTGATCGACCTGGCGCGGCTCACCGACGAAGCCCCGGGCACCAAAATCATCTGGCTCGTTCGCGGCGCTGACCCGGCCAAATCCTTTGGTGGCGGCGGCAATGACAAACTGGCCGCACGCGGCGAACTGGGGGCCACGTTTGCGCGGCTCGTTCGTGATGGTCGAATTCAAGTCGAGACCAAATTTAGCGTCACCCACTTGTCCGAAGATGGCGCGGGGCTGCGCATCGGTGCCGGATCGGCCTGCTGCGGTCGGCACGTCGTTGTCGATGAGTTGATCGTCGCTACCGGCTTCCGGCCGGACTTGTCGTTCCTCAGCGAGTTGCGTGTCTCGCTCGACTCGGCACTTGACTGCCCACCACTGTTGGCGCCGCTGATCGACCCGAACGAACATAGCTGCGGCACGGTTCGCCCGCACGGAGCCCGCGAACTGGCGCACCCCGAACCGGGTTTCTACATCGCCGGGATGAAGGCGTATGGCCGCGCGCCAACGTTCCTGATGCTCACGGGCTACGAACAGGTCCGCTCCATCGTCGCCGAAATCGCGGGCGATCACGAGGCAGCGGCGCGGGTTGAACTGGTGCTGCCGGAAACCGGGGTCTGCAGCCGTCCTGACGCGGCTGGCGCGGTAGCGGACTGTTGCGATGGGCCAGCAAAGGTCAGCGCTGCAACGACCTGCGGCGCTGATGCACTGGGCCATGCCAAGGGCGGACGTAGCTGCAAACCGGCTGCTACAAGTACGCCTAAGCGGGCGAGCTCCTGCTGCGGTTAATCAGCAGGATTTCATCAGCAGTCTTTCGCTTGGCGGCGGCGCGGGGTATCGACAGCTCAATCGCTTCGAACCCCGTCACTTGTGAGAGCCGTTATGCCCGCCGCCAAACCAACTGCCGCCAAATCCGGCCTGACTTATCTGCC
>JAYSVA010000456.1:0-2733 GCA_043718785.1 Hyphomicrobiaceae bacterium | reverse complement strand
CCTCGCCCGGGGCCAGTTGCGGCAGGCGGCCGGTGCCGACAAACACGCCATCGCGGAACAGCGACACCGGGCCGGCCAGCGCCGGGGAGGCGGTCTTCGGCAGGGCAATTTTGGTGTAGAGATAGGCGGTGGTGTCGTGGCGCGGCATCGCTTTGACGATCAAGGTCGGCTCCAGGTCCGCCGCCTCGATCTGTACGCGCTTGACCTCGCCCGTGGTCTTGATCGTCACCTTGCCCGGAATGTCGAACACGGTCTGGAACGCCGCGTTGGTCATGTCGGCGCTAACCTGCGTCACGGCCTCCGCCACCGGCGCAGGTGCCGCCGCTGGCACGGCCTTCCGGCGAACCGACGCCGATGCATCGTCGAGCTTGTCCTGCATCACCGCACCTGAGCGCGACTGCACGGCCACATTCGGCTGGTCGACCACGAACACGTAGTCGACGTGCAGCACCCGCAAATCCGGCACCGCCGTGGTGTGGCCGGGGCGGGTGGTCGACAGCGCTACGGCAACGTCGGTCCAGTCCTCACCGGTGCGCTGCTGGATCGAGGCGCGGCGGGTCAGGCCGAGCTTTGGCGCGGTGGCCTTGTCGCCTGATGTCAGCCGGGCATCGTAGAACGCCGTCCACGAGGCGTTCGGCACCTGGTAGCGCACGGTCAAGGTCGCCTCCAGCGGTGCGCCCGCGACGACGTTGATGCGGGCCTCCGTGCGGCTTTCCTGCTTCGGTGCCGCGGCGGCCAGTTCCTTGCTCCAGTCGGTGATCTGCCGGTCGATGGCGCGCAGCTTGACCTTGGTGTCGAGGCCGACCTTCGCCAGCTCCGCCGTTTTGCCGCCGATCACGCCATAAATGGCACCCCAGTCCTCCTTGCCCGAACCAACCGAGGCGGCGCTAGGCGTCGTCGGCAAACGGCCGAGATTTTCGAGGTAGGCGAGCTGCGCCTTGGCGGTTTGCGCCACCGCTTCGACGGCATCGCGCTCGTCACGCAGCTTCTCGATTTCGTCCTCGATTTTTTTGCGCGCGGCTTGGCCAGCGCCAGGGTCGGATAGCGGCACCTGCAGGGTCCGCACGTCAACGGAGCCGATTTCGAGCTTGCCCGTGGCCTTGCCCTCGACGCGGATCGATGCCCCAATCGCCTGCCCCGGCAGGTCCTGCAACAGCACCGCGTGCTCACCGGCTTCGAGCTTGATTTTGGTCGTGCGGACGACTTCGGCACCCGACGGGAACACCGTCACGCCGTCGATTTTCGACGTGCCTTTGACGTCAGCGGCGAAGGCCCCCATCGCGCTGGAGACCGCTGCTGCCATCAATGCCACTAAACTCAAGAAAAACCGCATGTTACCGTCCCACTCTCTGTCCCGAACTTTGGTCAGAATAGCAAAACTTGACGGCGAAACTTTGACCTAGATCAATTACCTGCCCGGAAACCGCCGATAGTGTTGAGGTTCGCCCGATCTGGTGAACAAACATGGTTACTTTTTGCGGGCTTTGGCCTTCGCTGCCATCGTCGCCTCCAGCTTGGCCAGGGCCTCGCGCAAGCCCTCGTCATCGACAGCCTGCACGTGCGGTGAGGGCTGCGCGGGCCGTGCCGGGCGGATTACGGGCTGCGGCAGCAACGACGCCACCGGCGCCTGGATAAACCGCAACTCCGACACCGCCTTGTAGCCGAAATAGGCGTTGATCCGCTCGATCAGCTGCCGCGATTTGTAGCTGACATCCAGCGCGCGTGCTGGCTCCACCCGCACCACCAGTGTTGCCCCGGGGCGGCCCGCGCCATCTTCGGCCACATCGCCATAGGCCTCGACGCCACGCGGCCATTTCAGGCGTTCCGGCGCGGTATAGGCGGCCATGTCGTTGCCAACGATGGTGCGCCAGTCGGTCAACAGCGTCGCCGCCGAAAAGCCGTGCTTCTCGAACGCTTTCTTGGTGAGTTTGCCAACGAACTTGCCGAGCGTGTGGCCGGTGAATTTCGCCCGCGCCTGTGCCTTCAGCGCCTCCGCCTGATCGCGCGGCGTCACGCTGACATAGCCCTGCCGCAGTAGCCGGGTCCGTGTCAGGCCGTGACTGGTCGCCCTCGCTGTCGAAACCGGGCCTTTCGGGGGCTGCCCGCCGCGTTTGATGGCCATCACGCAACTCCTGGAACAACTTGAGGGTGCGGCGATTGTGTCTCACACGCCACCCCTGCTAGTAGGGTCCCTGATATCATGGCTGTATCGATTCGCGAACGTTTCCGAGGTGATGCCATGGCAACTATGGCCGATCTGTTTCTAAGCCCGCCCACGCTGTTGGAGCGGGTGGGTTCTTCGGCGAGTGCCGATCAGCCGGAACGCCCAGTACCGCGCCCAGTGCCGAGGATGGTGCGGGCCCGTCTCGCGCGGATCGTGAAGGCCAAGTCGACCGCCCGCAAATCAGCGAAGGTGTCCCCCCTGCCCACGCCCGAAACTGGCCCGGCTACCGCCGCCCTGCTGGCCTGGTACGATGCCGAGCGGCGCGATTTGCCGTGGCGCTATGATCCCGGCGTCAAGGCTGATCCGTACCGGGTTTGGCTGTCCGAAATCATGCTGCAGCAGACGGTGGTAAAGGCGGTCATCCCGTTCTTCGACAAGTTCACCACCCGCTGGCCCACCGTCCGCGATTTGGCCGCTGCCACCCAGGACGACGTGCTCGCCGCCTGGGCCGGGCTCGGCTACTACTCGCGCGCCCGCAATCTCCACGCCTGCGCCCAGGCCGTGGTGGC
>JAYSVA010000455.1:0-2736 GCA_043718785.1 Hyphomicrobiaceae bacterium | reverse complement strand
AGAAGCTCTTGAAATGCTGCTGGGGGCGAGCAAAAGTGCCGGGTAATCAGGCTGATAGGCGTATCAGCATAGTGCATTGAGAGTCGTCATCCATCCTGATGACCGACGGGGAAACAACAGAACTACAGTTAACAGCAAATTATCTCCATATTCGCCCGCGTCATCTATCTTGATGATGCGCACAGCTGCACGATATGGTCTGTCCAATTTCTGCTGACGTGAGATTTTCGGAGAAAAACTGTGGTGACGGCGCTTTCTATCGAAAAATTCTCCGAGCTGATCGAAGTTATCTATGCGGCGGCGCTTGACCCATCAGAATGGACTGAGTTCGGCCATCTACTGACCGAGGCGACGGGCAGTGTGTTGGCCGGCATCGGCATATTCGACTTGACGACCACCCGGTTCATTCAAACCTATGGATACGGCCTGCCAGCTGACTATTTTGAACGCCTGAACGCCGTCAGCGAGCTCAATCCGTTGCTACCCAATGCAGCTCTTAGCAAGCCCGGCGATCTGCTCGTCAATTCCATGATCATCGCCGAAGAGGATTTCGTCAAAAGCCGCTTCTACCTTGAATTCACCGGTCCTTTGGGCTTACGCGACTCGATGGGTCTGGTCTGCCTGCGGTCCGGCCCGCGGCTTGCATTTGTCGTGGCCAACCGCTCCGCAGCGCAGCCCCTGTATACCGATGCCGATGGCGATCTGCTGCGGCTACTGTCGCCCCACATCTGCCGGGCCATGACGATCTCGGACGCCTTTGATCTACGCACCATCAAGTCCGACGCTATCGAAACAGCCCTAGATGGGCTGTCGGTCGGCGTATTTCTGGTCGACAGTCAGGGCTTTGTTGTTCACTTGAACCGTGCCGCCGACCGAATGGCACAGCAGGGCCACATCATCACCGTGCGTGATCAACGTCTATGGCCGACGAATGCCGCCTCTCGTGCAGCGCTGACAGCCGCGCTGGCGCAGAGTGCCGAACTCGGTATTCCAGCAAGCGCCGATGCACCGATGATCGCGCTGCACAGTACCGACAGCACGACTGCTGGTATGATTGCAACGCTGCTGCCGCTGCGTTCAACGAACCAATTCACGCCCACTGATCCGCCGAGAGCGCGTTGGGCGGTGTTTGTACAAGACCCGCACATTGCCGTGCCAATGCCGGGCGAAGCGTTCGGCAAACTCTACAATCTAACGCCCGCCGAATTGCGCGTCGCGCTGGCGCTTGCCCCCGGCCTAACGCCGGAGGCTGCTGCTGAAATGCTCGGTCTCGGATTGCCAACCGTGCGCACCCATCTGCAGCGCATTTTCGCCAAGACCGGCACCAACCGCCACACAGACTTCGTCCGCCTAATGCTCGCCACCATGCCACCCCTCGCAGGCCCCGGACCAGCTTAGTCCGTCGCGCCAATCCGATGACTCTTTGGGGTTTTCTCCTCCTCCCCCTTGAGGGGGGAGGACAGCGCGGCTCGATTTTTGTACTTAACAAAAATCGAACTTGCCGTGCGAGGTGGGGGTGACTTTTGTCCGCGAGTTCTGCTGCCCGAAGATCACCCCCACCTCACGACGGCATTGCTGCGCAAAGCCATCGTTGTCCTCCCCCCTCAAGGGGGAGGAGGCGAAAACCGATGGAACTGAAAGCCTTGGCAAAGGGTCGCCGGTTAAGCTCGTTGGTATTAGAACCCTAGTCACGCGTCCATTGGCCCCTCTGCGCGGCAGCCGGAATATGCCCTTTCGGCAGGCCGACATCGGGCACGTGACCGTACAGCGTTTCACCGGGCAGACCGGCCAGGATTAGCGCCCGCGCGGCCACAAGCTTGTCCATGTCGACGCCGGTGCGCAGGCCCATCGCTTCGAGCAGGAACACCAGATCTTCCGTGACAATGTTACCCGTCGCACCCGGCGCGTACGGACAGCCACCAATCCCGCCCTGTGAACTGTCGAACGTGGTGACCCCCGCGTCCAAGGCCGCAACCACATTGGCCAGCCCTTGGCCGCGCGTGTTGTGCAGATGTGCGCCACCCGCCAGCGGCCCGAGCTCTGATTTCAGCCGCTTGAACAGCCGCTTCACCTGCGCCGGATTACCCATGCCGGTGGTGTCGGCCATGTTGACGACATCGGCACCGGTTTTGGCCAACATCAGCGCCATCTCGATCACCCAGTCCTCGGAAACCTGGCCCTCCATCGTGCAGCCGAACGCGGTCGACAGCCCAGCCTCAACCCTGGGGCGGCCTTCGGCTGGCAGGCTGTCGCGCAACCGGCAGACCTCGGCGACCTGCGCTACCGACTGTTCCGGCGTCATGTTGACGTTCGACTGGCTGTGCAGCCGCGACGCCGACACCGGCATCGTCACCTTGTCAGCACCCGCCTCAAATGCCCGGATCGCGCCCTTCAGGTTCGGCACCAGCACGAGAATATCGACGCCCTTCAGCGTGCGCGACGCCGCCACCAGTTCAGCCGTATCCGCCATCTGCGGCAGCAACTTCGGATTGACAAACGAGCCCACCTCAATCTCCGGCAACCCCGCCGCCGCTAACGCTTCGATCCAGGTGATCTTGGCCGCCGTCGGCATCGTCCGCTTGATGCTCTGCAGCCCGTCGCGCGGCCCCACTTCGCTGACGGTGACATCGCGGTGCTTGGATGTGGGCATGATGCGGGTCCGTGGTTGGTCGAGATGGCTAGGGTCTGCTCAATGCAGATAACCCGAGACGCCGTCCCAGAGCAACTTTAGGGCGG
>JAYSVA010000454.1:0-14701 GCA_043718785.1 Hyphomicrobiaceae bacterium | reverse complement strand
GCGCCTTCAAACTGTTCGTGGACAAGTGCCTTGGGACGTAACGTCTCCACCTCATCCACCAATCCAGGCTTCGGCGTGTATGTGCACTGGCCGTTTTGTCAGGCGAAATGTCCGTACTGTGATTTCAACAGCCATGTCCGGCACCAGCCCGTCGATCAGCCGCGCTTTTTAGCGGCGTTCCGGCGGGAGCTGCAAACCACGCGGGAACGCATCGGCGCGCGCACCGTGCACAGCATCTTCTTCGGTGGTGGCACGCCGTCGCTGATGACGCCCGCAACGGTTGGCGGCATTCTCGACGAGATCGGCGCGCTGTGGAGCATTGAGCCGACAGCCGAAATCACCCTGGAGGCCAACCCGTCGAGTGTTGAAGCCGAGAAATTCGCGGGCTTCCGGGCGGCGGGCATCAACCGCGTGTCGCTCGGCGTGCAGTCACTGGTCGAGGCTGATCTCAAGGCGCTTGGCCGCATCCATTCGGTAGCGGAAGCCAAAGCGGCGATTCAGATCGCCCGCACCACGTTCGACCGCTTCACCTTCGACCTGATTTATGCCCGCCCGAGCCAGACGGAGGCTGGATGGAAAATCGAGCTTGCCGAAGCGCTTAGCATGGCAGGTGACCACCTGTCGCTCTATCAGCTGACGATTGAGCCGGATACACCATATGAGGCGTTGGCCAAATCTGGAAAACTCAAAATTCCGCCGCCCGAGCTGGCGGACGAGTTGTGGGCGATCACCCAGGATATGACGGCGGCAGCCGGCCTGCCCGCCTACGAAATCTCGAACCATGCCCGCCCCGGCCAGGAAAGCCGCCACAACGTGCTGTACTGGCGCTATGGCGAGTATGCGGGCATCGGCCCCGGCGCACACGGGCGGCTCATCGTCGGCGACCAACGCTACGCCACCGCCGCCCAGCGCAACCCGGAACGTTGGCTGCAGTTGGTCGAAATGGATGGTCACGGCCTCGTCGACAACCAGGAGCTCGACCGGCCCGAACAAGCCGATGAAGCCCTGCTGATGGGCCTGCGCCTGGAAGAAGGCCTGGATCTCGCGCGGCTAGTTAAACTTGGGTCTGTTCGCCCGAGCGACACGAAGATCGCCGAACTGATCGCCCTCGGCATGATCACCAAGGTTGGCAACCACGACCGCATCCGCGCCACCTCGCGCGGCCGGTTTGTGCTCAACCGGTTGGTCGAGGAACTGTCCGGCAGCTTTGTTCCGGCATAAACCTCAAGGTCGGGCGAAACTCAGCGTCGCCCAGTGGCTGATCCAGTCGGCTTTGTCGGCGGGCGTGCCGGAAATCATGTCGACCGTACTGATCATGTGCTCGCCACTTTTCGAGATATCGCAGGCGGCGCGGCCAGCGGCATCCGTGCGCACTTCCTGCGGTTTAGGCGCGGTCGAGTCGGGCTTGTCGCGCTGGAAACATTTCACTAGTGCTCCGGCAACAGGCTTGCCGTCTTTGAGGAAACGCACGGCAAACGGCGTACCTTTTGGGTGGGCATAGGGGTCACTTTCAGCGACCAGCTCGTAGGGCAAGCCCAGCGCTTTATCGCTGCCGGTGCCGCCACCAACCTGCACCAGCGCCTTGGCATAGCGGGTGTAGAGTTCGCGGATATCGACGGTGGGTTTGTTGGCCTTCTTGTGCGCTTCGATCAGCGGCTCCAAGCCTTCTTCACGCAGGTTTTCCTCGAACGCCGCCATCGTCTTAAACACCACCTCCTCCCGGCCGCGCTGGTGCGCGACAATCGTCAGGCCTTTGGTGGTGAATTTCACTTCGGCAGCTGGGTCATCACCGTCCAACGTCTCGGGTTTGGACTTGCCGCGCGAATCGGTGACCGAGAAATGCTGATCAAACGCCCGGATGTAGGGGAACGTATCGCCTTGGAAATCTGAGCCAATGCGGAACACGATAGGCACCGTGGCTCCGACAGCCGGCGTATACGATACCGGGTCGATCCAGAATTCATGCGCAGTCGCAGGCCCACTCCCTATAATCAGCGCAGCACCGAGCACGAGTGCAAATCGATGGCGATACGGGGCATTGCGCATGGAAGCACCTGACTGATTTTGGTCAACAAAAAGCACGGGACGAGTGGCCGAGCCAAGCTTGGCACGCACCACCCTTCACCGTGCTAATTTCGTCCGTCAAAACAACGGAGCGAGCGCTCGCTTACTTCGCGATGCAACCCTTGTCCTTCTTGCTGAAGAACTTGCCAACGCCGCACTTGCCTGGCTTGCCTTTGGTCACGTGAGCTTTAGCTTCAGCTTCGCTGCTGGTGACGACTGAACCAACCGAGATTGATGCAGTGAATGCAAATGCGGCGATGAGTGCGAGTTTCACGATGCTCATTAGAGTCTCCCTACAGTTACGGAACGTTGTTGCTTTATCTTCGGCGTCACGGGCATGGAGTTACATGTATTTGACGCTGAGCGAGGATAACTCAGTTGTTACGACTGCCAATGACTAGAAGTTTCACTTCGGTAGTTTATTTTTTCAGTATGTCATCAGAGACACACCCAAGTTCAAGACGTGCGGCTTAAGCAAACCAGATGCGCTCAATCGTCCAGAAAATACCGATCGCAGCAATGGCCGCTGACGCTGGCCACACCACCCGCTGGCGATACCAAGAGCGCTGGCTGAACCACAGCCCGGATAGTCCCCACGCGACGACAATGACAAATAGCTGTGCCAACTCGACACCGACGTTGAACCCAATCAGCCCAGCCACGTAGTCCGAGCGCGGCATGCCGATCTCAGTCAAAATACCGGCAAACCCGAGCCCATGCAGCAGGCCAAAGGCAAACACCACAAACGGTCGCCACGGCTGGAGCTTGCTGGTGACGATGTTTTCGATGGCGACGTAGGCAATCGACAGCGCAATCAGCGGCTCGACAATGCGCGGCGATACCGACAGCACGCCGTACAGGCCCAGCGCCAATGTGATCGAGTGGGCCAGGGTGAATGCAGTCACCTGTGCCAGCAGCGGTTTCCATTGCGGGCTCAGCAGATACAGCCCAAGGACGAACAGAATATGATCAAGCCCTAGCGGCACGATATGGACGAAACCAAGCTTCAGGTAGGTCATGAACTGCTGCAGCTTGGTCTTCGGCACCGCATTGGCCAACACGATGGGTCCGCTCGATTGGCCGTCCTTCAACCAACCGGCTTCGATGGCTGGTTTGCCGTCCTGCTTGATGCGCAGAATGCTGGCACCAAGTTCGCGGGCATAGGTCCATTTGACCTCCCGCGCGGGTGCAGTTGTTGCCCCAGCTAGCTTGACGGTTGAAATGCGCGCTGACGACGGCGCACCAGCGGCTGGAATGATGACATCGCGGATGGCGGGTGTCACCCGTTTGCCGTCTATTTCCAACGTCAGGCCGTCCAGCCAGCGCGGCGCAAACGCCAGGAATTTCGCCCGCAGCGCTGCTGGATCGAGTGCATGCAGTGCGTTGTAGGTCGCGGCTTCTGGCGCATCATTGGTGTCTTTGTGTTCTGGGCCGATCCCCGCCAGCAACGCTTCGATATTGATCGTCGCTGTCACATCGTATTGCGTCGTCGCTCCCATCGTCAGCGTGACAATTGCCGGGCGGATTTCATGCGCTTGTGCTGCAAATGGTGCCGCCAATGCCCAAAATACGGTGCAGATCGCAACCGACCACCAAGTTCTGATCATACGCCCGCACCTCGCCCATTGAGCAACACTGTTGAAGAGTTACGTTGGAAGTGTGGAACAGTTTCGCGCGCTGGTGCAAGAAGTTATGGACTAGGGCACAGCCGATCACGCTATTCAACCGGATGGGCGCGGCCATCTAATGCATCAATCTTGATTGCGCTGGTCTGCGTTCCTCACTATCTCCTCAATTGAGAATTTCGAGGAGAAAAGCCTATGCAGTGGTCAATTGCGACGGTGTGCCTTGGCGGAACGCTGGAAGCCAAGCTGCAGGCGGCAGTGCGCGTCGGCTTCCGTGCCGTGGAGATTTTCGAGAACGATCTGACGTTCTTCAACGGCCGACCACGCGATATACGCAAGATGGCTCAAGACCTCGGGCTCGATATCATTGCGCTGCAGCCGATGCGCGACTTCGAGGCGATGCCAGAGCCATTACGCCAGCTCAATTTCGACCGCGCCGAGCGCAAATTCGACCTAATGCAGGAACTCGGCACGTCGCTGCTGTGCTTGTGCTCCACCGTCGCCGCCGAGGCCATCGATGATCCTGACCGGGTCTCAGCCGATCTGGCGGAATTGGCGGACCGGGCAGCGCGCCGCAACTTCCGCATCGGCTACGAGGCATTGGCCTGGGGCCGCCACACCAAGGACTGGATGACCGCCTGGGGCCACGTGGTCCGCGCTGACCGGGCGAACCTTGGCATTGTACTCGACAGTTTTCATGCCTGCGTGCGTGGCAATCCGCTGCCGCCGATGGCCGAAATCCCCGCCGACAAGATTGCCCTGGTGCAGATCGCCGACGCCCCCGCGATACTGATGGACCCGTTGTCGCTCAGCCGCCACCACCGCTGCATGCCGGGCCAAGGCGACTGGCCGATGCTGGAATACACCCGCTCGATTCTAGCGACCGGCTACGACGGGCCGATCAGCCTTGAGATCTTCAACGACCAATTCCGCGGTGCCTCGACCGCTCAGGTGGCGCTCGATGGCATGCGCTCGCTGCAATGGCTGGCCGAGCAACTGGGTCGCGAGCCCGCACCGACGCCCAAAGCCCAGGCGACCTATCAGCGGATGGCCGCGCTGAGCCCCCCGCCTGCACCGAAAATCAACGGCACCGAGTTCATCGAGTTCGCCGCTGATGACCATGACGGTGGGCAGCTAGCTGACGTGTTCATAGCACTTGGCTTTACCAAGGTTGCCAAACACCGCACCAAGGAGGTCGATCTGTATCGGCAGGGCGGCGTCAATCTTGTTATCAACCGTGAGCGGGAGGGCTTCGCCCACGCCTTTGCGCTGATGCACGGCCCGTCGGTCTGCGCCATCGGTCTCAACGTCGAGAATGCCGGGGCAGCAATGAAACGCGCCAAAACGCTTGGCTGTGATAGCTATGCGGGCCGCATTGGCCCGGGCGAAGCAACCATGCCCGCCCTGCGCGGCATCGAAGGCAGTTTGATCTATCTAGTAGGGGCTGGTCCGAAGGGCAGAACCGTCTGGGACACCGATTTCGTGTTCGCCGACGGCACAGCCAACCCCGGCGGGCTCGACCGCATAGACCATCTGTCCAACGTCGTGCGGCGCTCCGAATTCCTGACCTGGGTGCTGTTCCACAAGGCCGTGCTCGGCTTCGAGCAGGAGGCGACCGTCGAGCTGATCGACCCCTACGGCGGGTTCTTTAGCCGCTGCCTCTCGTCAGTTGATAGCTCAGTGCGCATCCCGATCAACATCGGCGAGGGCGGCCAGAGCCTGGTTGCCCGATTTATCGACACGTTCGGCGGCGCGGGCGTACAGCACGTCGCGTTCGAGACGGATGATATCTTCGCAGTCGCTGAAGCATCAGTCGCGCGCGGGGCAAAGTTCTTGCCCATCCCCGACAACTACTACGACGACATCCAGGCCCGTTTCGGCCTCGATGCAGAGCTGGTCGGCATGATGCGCGACTACAACATCCTCTATGACCGCCAGGGCGACGGCGAGTTCTTCCAGCTCTACACAGCAACCTTCCAAGACCGCCTGTTCTTCGAAATCGTCGAACGGCGGACTTATTCGGGGCTGGGTGCCGCCAATACTCCGGTGCGGCTGGTGGCCCAGGCCCGCGCCCAAGACAAAACGCCAAGCTGGTCGAAAAAAGGCTAGCCTCCGGCGGCAAGGGACTGGTCCCTTGACCCGTTCCTAAGGGCAAGTCGAGGCTGCCCCTCGCAAAAGCCACGAATTGCGTTATATTGCGTTGACAACCAACTAGGTGGACGCACGCATGACCTCGCCCAACATGACCACGCCAAACACAGCTCCCGCTCCAGCCAAGCCAGCGCGCGCGCGCCCGCAGGTGATGACGCTGACAGACAAGGCTGCAGCACGCGTGGCGGCGATTACTGCGTCGAAGCCGGGCGTCATCGGCCTGAAGATCGGCGTCAAGAAGGGCGGTTGCGCGGGCATGGAGTACACCATGACGTGGGCCGAAACCCAGGATAAGTTCGATGAAGTCGTCGAGTCGAAGGGCGCGAAAGTGCTGATCGACCCTATGGCCGTGTTGTATCTGCTTGGCACCGAGATGGACTACACGACGACCAAGTTGTCATCGACGTTCGTGTTCAACAACCCGAACCAGAAGAGCGCTTGCGGTTGCGGCGAAAGCGTCAACCTGATGCCTGCCGCCAAGGACAAGCTCGAACCGGTCTAGTTCGAACTGCGGCGCAAATCGCGCTGGATGGTAATGCGGCCCAAATCCGGGCGACAACTGGATGTCGCACCGTTCCAGATGCCGCCGCGGTCGACACAGGCCGTGACCAGCTTGACGCGATGCGTCTGCCACGTCAGCAGCAGCACCAGCACGAGACTGACAGCTCCGGCAATCAGAAATCGGTTCATTTGGCTACTCGGCACATCCTGCATGGCTCCCAACTACGACGTCGCTTTGAACGTGTCCCGATAAGCAGGCGGCCCGGTCCAGTGGCTTGTCGGCGTCGTTGCTTCATAAACCCCGCGCGCAATCGCTCGGGCCAGACAGTTTGCAGCATAGGTGCCAATCCGGGCCACGTCACCCTCTGACGCCAAGAGTGGTTTCCGCCCCGTACTCAGGCAGAATACCGTATCACCGTCAAACGGCGCGTGAGCGGGATAAACCGCCCGCGCCAGCCCATCCTGGGCCATTACGGCAATCCGCCAAGCCTGGGCACGCGTCAGCACCGCGTCCGTCGCAATGATCGCGATGGTGGTATTCTCCGCCGAGCTGGCGACAGACCCACCCTTGAACCGGGGCACCAGGGCATCGGCCGGCACCGTTGACGGAAATCCGTGCCCGCCAAACTCCGCCGCCTGCTCGAATGGCGCCGCCCAGAATTGCCGTGACGCGCCGATGGTGACCGAGCCAACAGCGTTCACAGCCACCAGGGCGGCCACTGTGAAGCCTTCCGACATCAAATAGGACGCACTGCCAAGCCCGCCTTTCAGGCCGCTGGTGGTGGCGCCATAGCCCGCGCCGACGGTGCCAAGCTGCGGATCAAGGTCCGCTGTCTCGCATGCGACGATAGCCAAGTCCTGATAGGGCGAGCGGAAACCCCAATCCTTGTCACCGCCGTTCAGCAGATCGAACAAGATTGCCTGTGGGACAATCGGCACGATAGCATCGCGGATGCGGAGGCCCTGGCCGCGCTCCCGCAGATAGCTTTGCACACCGCTCGCCGCATCCAGCCCGAAGGCTGAGCCACCGGACAGTACCAAGCCGTGCACTTCATGCACCGTCGCCCCCAGCGCCAAAGCGTCGGTTTCGCGCGTGCCGGGTGCGCCGCCACGGACATCAACGGCGGCGATGGCAGCCTGATCCGGCAGCAGCACTGTCACCCCGGACGCAAGCTTGGCATCGTGGGCGCTGCCAACGCGCAAGCCAGGCACATCAGTGATCAAATTGCGCATGATGGTCCGACACTGCTTCCGGTTCAGTCGCCGAATCTAAAATTCACTAAAACTGCAAGTCTTCAAAGCAAATTTACTGTGGATAATTACTCTTGCGGCCATCTTGGCGACATGATTTTGGCCATTAACCACGATGCTCGACGGGCTCACAGTTTTAGAAGGCAAACTGCGGGTCGCTTACGCGTAACCAAAAGTTTTCGGGGAGTAGAGTCAATGGCACGTTCGTTACATGACACTAACAAACAATCCGGCACAGATATCGCTGTTTTGCTAACCTCTATCGAAGACCAAGACGACCCACGCGACGCCTACGCGATCCTGCAGCAGCGGATCGGCGAATACCGCAGCGCTGGTTGGTCTGTGCCTGACGAACTGATCCGCGTTGAACGCTCAATGATCACCGAGTTCATGGCCGAGTCGCAGGGGCGTTAGGGGGCGTTAAGTCCAGTAGACGCAGAAAGATCAGCAATCTACATTGCGGCCTTCGATAACTTCCTGAGGCCGCAGTGCTATATCCAGCCGTTTCCAAGCCCTCTGAACACCGCGACGGCGGCCTTTCGGGCGTTCTATGATAAGCCCCCAGCCAACTGATTTCGCTGATAACGTGCTGCGGCTTGGCACATATCCGCGCATTTCGGTTGTGCTCGCCGTTCTCAACGGTGCCACATACATCGTGGAGGCCGTCAGCTCGATCTTGACGCAGACCTATCAAGAATTCGAACTGCTCGTTATCGACGACGGCAGCACAGATGACACGCGCGCCCTGCTGGCCCCATTGGCAGCCCGCGATAGACGCCTCGTAGTGCTGGCTGAACCGCACCGCGGCCTCGTCGGTTCGCTCAATCATGGCATCAGCATTGCGCGTGGCAGCTTGATCGCCCGGATGGATGCTGACGACGTGGCACTGCCCGGTAGATTTGCGGCGCAGATTGCTTACTTGGATGCCCACCCTGATTGCGTGGTGGTGGGCACATCGATCTTGAAGGTCAATGCTGATGGCCAGACGGTAGCCAAGAAATCGATCCCGCGATTGCGTCTACCGACGTTCGAGCCGATGACCTTTCCACCGCAGATCGGTGGCGTACCGCACCCGACAGCGATGATCCGCGCCTCGGCACTTGCAAAGGTCGGCGGCTACCGGCCTTACTTTTACAACGCCGAGGATCGCGACCTCTGGGCCCGCCTGTGGACCATCGGTCGCGTGCATCAACTTCCGGAGGTGGCCTTGCGATACCGGGTCCATGCTGGCAGCGTGACGCGGCAGAAGCGTGGCGAGCAGCTGTTGAGCCATATGCTTGTCGACATGTCAGCGGTAGCCCGTCACTTGAACCTCAACGATGAGGACATCCTGCAGCGCTCGCTGGCCAGCCGCAACAAGCAAGCCGCACTCGATAATTACGCCGATTTAATTGGTGATGCCTATCCAGTCGACACCTATCGGATGTATCATTGCATCCGCAATCGCATGTGGAGTTTTGCTCCGTTCCAATCGCGGCGAGACATGCTCATGCAGGTGGCGCGACACACGATTACCCGACCGTTGGATGCGAACCGGCTCAAATTGCTAGGCACCCTGGTGCGCCACGGTCCAGCGTCTCAACGTTTAGGTAAAGCTTGATGATTAACACACTAAAGTTCGCATTCACCTGCTAGGTCGTGCAGTGTCACCTAACATGCAGGTCTGTTCAGGGTTGACAGAACGTATCGGCTAGTAATTGTGCTGGCGGACAGCTGGCATAGATAGTTTCAGTTTAGGCGGCTCAGGACGGGTGGTGAACTTGGCAAACAGGTTCGAGACACCTATCTTAAGAAGAGTTGCCGGGATGTACGAGCTCGGCAACGAGTTCATTTGGCTACGGCCTGAAGGAAACCTGATGAATCCGAATTTCCGCAATTTCGCAATTTGGGTCTTCATCGCCCTGTTGCTGGTCGCACTGTTCAATCTTTTCCAGAATCCAGCTCAGAGCCGTCGCGGCGACCAGATGGCCTATTCAGAGTTCCTCAACGCTCTGGAAGCGAAGGAGCTGAGTTCGGTCGAGATCAAAGGCAATAAGATTTTTTACAAGTCTGTCGGCAACGACAAGCCGTTCTGGACTCAGAGCGTCGAGGATCCGAAGCTGGTAGAGCGGTTACGCGAAAAAGGCGTGCGCATTCAGGCCCTTCCGAACGACGAAGACGTGCCGACCATCATGGGCGTGTTGGTGAACTGGTTCCCGATGCTGCTGTTGATCGCCGTCTGGGTGTTCTTTATGCGTCAGATGCAGTCCGGTTCGGGCCGCGCGATGGGCTTCGGCAAGTCCAAAGCCAAACTGCTGACCGAACGCCAGGGCCGCGTCACCTTTGACGACGTCGCGGGCGTTGATGAAGCCAAATCCGACCTGCAGGAAGTCGTCGAGTTTCTGCGCGACCCGCAGAAATTCCAACGCCTCGGCGGCCGTATTCCGCGCGGCTGTTTGCTTGTCGGCCCGCCCGGCACCGGTAAAACTTTGATCGCCCGCGCCGTCGCTGGTGAGGCCAATGTACCGTTCTTTACGATCTCAGGCTCGGACTTCGTCGAAATGTTTGTCGGTGTCGGCGCCAGCCGCGTCCGCGACATGTTCGAACAGGCGAAGAAAAACGCACCGTGCATCATCTTCATCGACGAAATCGACGCTGTTGGTCGCTCACGCGGCACTGGCATCGGTGGTGGCAACGACGAGCGCGAGCAAACTCTCAATCAGTTGTTGGTTGAGATGGATGGCTTCGAGATGAACGAAGGCATCATCATCATCGCTGCAACCAACCGTGCTGACGTGCTAGATCCCGCATTGCTGCGTCCAGGTCGCTTTGATCGACAGATCACCGTGCCAAACCCTGATGTCGGCGGCCGCGAGAAAATCCTCAAGGTGCATATGAAGAAGGTACCACTGGCACCGGACGTTGACGCTCGCGTTATCGCCCGCAGCACACCGGGGTTCTCGGGCGCGGATCTTGCCAACATCGTCAACGAGGCCGCTCTGCTGGCTGCCCGACGTAACAAACGTATCGTCACCATGGCGGAATTTGAAGATGCCAAGGACAAGATTATCATGGGTGCTGAACGCCGCACGATGGTCCAGTCACGTGAGGAACTGCTCGCAACCGCCTACCACGAAGCCGGTCACGCGATCGTCAGTTTGCGCGTACCTGGCTATTGGCCGCTCCACAAAGTGACCATTGTGCCGCGCAACCGCTCGCTCGGCGTCACAATGAACTTGCCTGAAACTGATCCGGTCAACGAATCGAAGCAGTTCTGTGAGTCGAAGCTCGCAGTGTTATTCGGCGGCCGTGTTGCCGAGCAGATTATCTACGGCAAGGAGCACTTGAATTCAGGCGCCTCCATGGACATTCGGATGGCCACGAGCACGGCCAAACGGATGGTGATGGACTACGGCATGAGTGAGAAGTTGGGGCCGTTGCTGTACAGCGAAGGTCAACGCGACATCTTCTCAGGCCAGAGCCAGACCATCAGTGACGATACTGCCCGCCTGATCGACGAAGAAATTCGCCGCTTCGTTACCACCGGCCAGGACAAAGCCTGGCAGGTATTGACAGAGAACCGCGCCGAATTGGAACGCGTCACCCAGGCCCTTATGGAGTATGAAACACTCACCGGCGACGAGATTAAAGGTCTGATGAACGGCATTCCAGTGTCGCGGGCCGACCCTGATGATAACAGAGGGTCGACAGGTTCGGCGGTACCAACTGCCGGTACCCCACGCCCCCCCCGCGAGGAAACCGGCGGCATGGAACCGCAACCACAGACTTAATCGCGTCGCAGACCTGACGCACCACAACCGCCCAATAAAAAAGCGAGGAGCCCAGCTCCTCGCTTCATTGTTTCTAACTGCTTCTAAGCGCCACCCAGAAAAGCCGCCGCCGGATCTCCAGCGGCGCTTCGGCACGAGGCAAACGGCTTACGCCATCGCCTTCTTCAGGTTCTCGTCGATTTTGTCGAGGAAGCCGGTGGTTGAGAGCCATTTCTGCTGGTCGCCAACGAGCAACGCCAGATCCTTGGTCATCCAGCCCGCTTCGACAGTTTCGACACACACGCGCTCCAGCGTATCGGCGAACTTGGCTAGTGCCGGGTTATTGTCGAGCTTGGCGCGATGGGCAAGGCCGCGGGTCCAGGCAAAGATCGACGCGATTGAGTTGGTCGAGGTCTCTTTGCCCTTCTGGTGCTCGCGGAAGTGGCGCGTCACCGTGCCGTGCGCGGCTTCAGCTTCGCAGGTTTTGCCATCTGGGGTGAACAGCACCGACGTCATCAGGCCGAGCGAGCCGAAGCCCTGCGCAACCGTATCCGACTGCACGTCGCCGTCGTAGTTTTTGCAGGCCCAGACGTAGCCACCTGACCACTTCATCGCAGCAGCGACCATGTCGTCGATCAAGCGATGCTCATAGGTGATCTTTTCAGCGTCGAACTTCGCCTTGAACTCGGTGTCGAAGACCTGCTGGAACAATTCCATAAAGCGACCATCGTACTGCTTCAGAATGGTGTTCTTGGTCGACAGATACAGCGGATACTTGCGGTTTAGTGCGTAGTTCATCGAGGCGCGAGCGAACTCGATGATGCTCTCATCCAGGTTGTACATCGCCATCGTCACGCCCGAACCTGGGGCTTTGAAGACTTCTTTCTCGATCACTTTGCCATCGCTGCCAACGAACTTGATCGACAGGGTGCCAGCGGTCGGGAACTTGAAATCGGTGGCACGGTACTGATCGCCGAACGCATGGCGGCCGATGATGATCGGCTTGGTCCAGCCTGGCACTAGGCGCGGCACGTTCTTGCAGATAATGGGCTCGCGGAAAATGGTGCCGCCGAGGATGTTGCGGATCGTGCCGTTAGGCGAACGCCACATTTCCTTCAGGTTGAATTCCTTCACCCGGCCTTCATCAGGTGTGATCGTCGCGCACTTGACGGCGACGCCATGCTTTTTGGTGGCGTTGGCCGAATCGATCGTGATTTGATCGTTGGTCTTGTCGCGGCTCTCCATCCCCAAGTCATAGTACTCGAGGTTCACGTTGAGATAGGGATGGATCAGCTTGTCTTTAATGAGCTGCCAGATGATGCGGGTCATTTCGTCGCCGTCCATCTCAACGACGGTGCCGGTTACTTTGATTTTTTGCATGGGACATGAACCTTCGATGCAGCAGTGTGATGGATCCAGCGCAAAACGCGCGACCGGATGTGTTGAACTTGACGTTTGGAACCCCCGGCAAGGGGATCCAAGTGCGCCGCACCATAAGACTGCCTTGCCGCCAAGGGAAGTGCCTGTAACGATCCGCAGCCCAGCGCCACACGGCGTTTCGAACTATCGTCCACAAGACCAAAGTGATAAGACGCCTTGCGCGAGCGACCGCAAATGATAGACGCGCTGTCGCCAAGTAGGATAGCGGTGCTTAACCGACGACGTGGATGGGTTGTGCGCGTGCGACCGACTGCTGTTAGCCCACGGTTCGTGACAGACGCTCCGTCAAAGTTCTCCCGGTATCGAGGTCGATGAGTGACATTAAGAAAATCTGGCGGCCGATCAGCACGCGCCTAACTGAGCAGTTATGGGACTTCCTGTTCGCTAGTGGCAACAACCGCCGCACCGCGCTGCGCCAATTGTTTAACCAGCATATGGCCAAAAATGCACTGGCATTCGTTGCCTTTGAAGATCACGCACTGTTTGTTGATCCGCGCGATCAGATCATCGCTTTTCGATTGCTGTCAGGACACAGCTGGCAGCGCCAGGAGTTCGAAACCGCCGTCGCGACAACGCAGGCGGTCGGCGCACTGACTCCCGGCAAGTGGTTCATCGACGTCGGTGCCAACATTGGCACGCAAACCATCTACGCCATGCGATCAGGCAAGTTCTGTGGCGTAATTGCGATTGAGCCGGAGCCGCACAATCTTGATTTGTTGCGACGCAACCTCGCGTTTAACGGACTTGTCGACCAAGTTCATGTCGTCGCGGCGGCAGCCAGCAGTCAGAACGCGCAGGCAACTCTGGTCCGCGACCGGCAGAATTTCGGCGCCCACTCAATCGAACCAAACTGGTCCAACACCCCCGGCAAATCCGTGACCGTTGAGACCCGGACCATTGATAACATTCTGGCATCACTCAACATTGCCCCACAAGAGGTTGGGTTGGTGTGGATCGACGTTGAAGGCCACGAGATTGAGGCGCTGCGCGGCATGCAGGATTTGCGGACCGCAAAGGTGCCAATCGTTTCAGAAGTTTCATTGAACAGCTATAGCCTTGCAGAGGTTGATATCCTGCGGGCCTTACTGGCAAAGGACTACACGGCGGCGCAACATCTGCAAGTGCCGAACACAGATGGTCGCAATCAGCAGCGAAACAGCGAAAACTCCAGTTCCGGATCTATCGCTGACTTTGAGTTCGGCGCGCATCAGACCGACGTTCTGGTCTTCTGCACTAGCCGTTCATCACCAGCGCTGGCCGAACAAGCGGCGAAATCCTCAAACGTGGCGACTTCAACGTGACGACGTGTCAACCACCCAGTGCCAGCAAAACGTCATTACAGCTGGACCCAACGGCCGCAGAACCGACGATTGCGGGCACCCAAACGCGGGTGCTGGACTTGGTCATGGCCGCCTATAGCCAGTCAGTCGAACATGCCGCCCAGACCCTGTTACCCCTTACTGGTCCAACGAACGCGGCCACAGTTCGTCAGGCAGTCGATTATTGTGCGGCCCGCGTTTGCGATCAGGACCAGCGTTACTGCCAGGGCTGCAGGCTGGACAGCGAGCATCGCGGCCTCAAGACTGTTGATGATTTCTGCGGCCAGTTTCAATCCGTCTTATTCCGCCAGTCGCCGCTGGTTTTAACGCCCGGTGGACCGCGTCCGGCCCAGACCTTCGACAGTCTCGAACAGCTATCGCGCACCTGGTCCGGCGACGAAGTGTTCTATCTGGCACGCCGGGTTGGTCGGCGACTGAAAAAGCAGGACGAACCACGCCCCAAACGCATGACCGGCGGTCTGGATGCCGGACCGATGCCAGCGCTGATCCTGGTGCGGCCGCAGCTGGCTGAGAACATCGGCATGGTCGCCCGTGCCATGGCCAACTTCGGCCTGGATGAGTTACGGCTGATCGATCCGCG
>JAYSVA010000453.1:0-5956 GCA_043718785.1 Hyphomicrobiaceae bacterium | reverse complement strand
CAGCCGGAGGTCTGGATCTTCTTCTTGAGCTTGTCCTCATAGTCGGTCTGACGTTTCGTCCGCACGACGATGGTGTCGATGTCCTCGGCATGTTCGATTGCCGTGATCTCATCATCCGCGCGCAGCATGTTCTGGTTCAGCAGATAGCCGACCGCCAGCAAATCCGGGTGGTCGCCGATGGTCATCATGGTCACGATTTCACGCGCATTGAGGAACAACGTCAGCGGCCGCTCGGTCACAACGCTGGTCTCAATCGGGCGGCCGTCCTGGTCAATGCCCGGCACGCTCGTGGACAGGCGCGGATCATCCGGATTGGGGGCAACGAGATATTCTTGCATGGGGGGGCTCCTACTCACGAACATTTAATACTCCACCCCCTCCTCCGCGTCGCCGGAATTTTGGGCACGCGAGTGCCGAAAATATCCGGGGTCTTCACCGCTATCAGTTGGGCAAGGTCAGTGCCTAATTCCGGCGGGTGAAGATCCCGGATAAACGAGCAGCGCTTAGGCGCTGCACGATTTCCGGGAAACCAAAGAGAGTTGAGTGTTGGGTGGTCAATCTCCAGATGTGCCCCTCTCAAGAACTGCCAATCAGTATGCCCGTGGCTAGCACGAGAATGCCACCCAACACGACCTGCACGAGGGCGGAGGTGAACGGGGTTTCCATGTACTTCCAGCGGATCCAGGCGATGGCGGCGAGTTCGATGGCGACGACGACACCGGCGATGGCGGTGGCAGTCCAGAAGTCTTTGATCAAGTAGGGCAGCGTGTGGCCGAGGCCGCCGATTGTGGTCATGATACCGCAGGCGAACCCACGCACCCACGGCGAGCCGCGCCCCGTGATGGCGCCGTCGTCGGACATCGCCTCCGTCAGGCCCATGCTGATGCCCGCGCCGATGGAGGCGGCCATCCCGACCAGGAATGCGTCCCACGAGTTGTGCGTGGCAAAGGCGGCGGCAAAGATGGGGGCCAGCGTCGAGATCGAGCCGTCGATCAGGCCTGCGAGGCCCGGTTGGACGATTTGCAGCACGAATAGCCGTTGTTTGGTGGCAGCTTCCTCGGCGACGACATCGGGCGTCAGCGCGGTTTCGCCGAGCTTGGCGGCAAGGCTTTCGTGCTTCTTCTCGATCTCGGCGAGATCGCCGAACAGGCGGCGGACATCGGTGTCGCGGGCCTGTTCCGCAGCCTTGGCGTAGAACTGCGAGGCCTCGAACTCCATCAGTTCGGCTTGGCGACGCGCCACATCGAGGCGCAAGCCGTCGGCCAGCCAAACTGGATTGCGCTTGAGGAAGCCACGCACGTCAGCACGCGTGATGTAGGGCAGCTCCTTGCCGAATTTGCGCTCGTACAACGCGAGCAGCAGGTGGCGATGCCCTTGCTCCTCGTCCGCCATCTTCTCGAACACGGTGGCGGAACCGGGGAACTGCGGCCGCAGCTTCTGCGCGAAGTTGAGGTAGATGCGCGCATCCTCTTCCTCGTTGGCGATGGCCAACGCCAGGGCCTCGGCTTCGGTCAGTTCAGCTAGCCGCTTCATGGGAGTGCCTCGGAGTAGGATTAGAAACGTTCTAATCTTACGTCGCCTGGCGGGCAACTGGTTCCTTACTGCGCGATATCCAACGCGGCTTTTTCGCGCCAGGTCTGGGCGGCAAGTTCGGCGGCGGCACGGTCGGGTTTGGACATCTTCGCCAAGTAGTCGTCGAGCGCGGCGTCGGCCAAGCCGTTGCCTTTGGCTAGCAGACGCCACTTCGCGGCTTCGACGCCATTTGGCAGCATGAGCTGTCCCTCCAAAATGACGTGGGCGAGACGGTTCTGCGCCCCGGCGACGCCTTTGTTGGCGGCTGATTTCAGGTAGTCGACGGTTTTCGGCACGTCGGCGTTGAGGCCGAAGCCTTTCAGCAGCATCACCGCATAGTCGTATTCGGCGTCGGGCATGCCCTGATCGGCGGCGCGGCGCATCCAGCGGGCGGCTTCGTAGGCATCGGGGGCGACGCCGTGACCCTTCTGGTAGAGCGTGGCCAGATCGTACTGCGCAGGGGCGACGCCTTTGCTGGCGGCGAACGCCATGTGCTGGGCGGCCCGCGCGGGGTTCTCCGGCTTGCCATTGCCCGACAGGAACAGCAGGCCGAGATTATAGTTGGCCTGCGGGTGCTCCTTCAGGGCGGCTTTTTCGAACATCTGGCCGGCTTGGTCGATGTTCTTCTCAATGCCGCCGCCTTGTGCCAGCATCACGCCGAACAGGAACGCCGCCTCGGTGTCGCCGAGTTCGGCGCCGCGCGAATACCAACTGGCAGCGGTGAACTCATCCTTCGGCACGCCCAGACCGTCCGCATAAATCCGCCCGATCAGCGTGAAGGCGGCGGCGTTGCCCTTGCGGGTCTGAATTTCCGCGAGGGTGAGGGCCGTCAGATACTGGCCCTGGTCGAACGCCTGATAGGCCGCCTCGTCACCCGTCGTTAGCGGCATCATCGAAGCGTTGCTGCCGAGCGGCATACCAATGCTGCCGCGAAAGTTCGTGGTCGGGTCGAGCGTTCCCGGTTTTGGTGCGCGTGGCTTGGCCTGCTTGGCGGCGGGGCCGACGTTCTTTGGCAGCACCTTGATGGCAGGCGTTTCGCCAACGCCAGACCACGACGACGTCGGACCAGCCGACGTTTGCGCGCGGGCGGTGGCCACAGCCAGAACGGCTGCAACGGTGCTGGCGAGTGCCAAGCGCCCGGCAAAGTTCAATAGGTCGTGGAGCGAGTGGTGGCGCATCGTGTCAATGGTCCGGATCAAGCTGTGGCCTTGGCGATAGCACGAACAAAGTCGGCAGTTGCGGCAGGAGAAAGGCCCGGTTCCAAGGTCATGCTGAGGAACTCGCAGCCAAGGCGTGCCACATCTGCCGCATCCTCTGGGTTGCGGACCCCAAGCGCGACGCAGGGCGTCTGGAAAATGTCGACCCACCAGGCGATCAGATCGCCGGAGACGATGTCGCTCATGTCGGTGGCGGCGTCGCTGTTGTCGGTCTCGGCGGGGGCAGGGGCCGCGTCGATCGAGAAGGCGATGTAGTCGGCCCCGGCCTCGGCCATTTCCATGGCATCGTGGCGGGATGACCCGGCGTCGATGCCGATCATGACGCCGGGTCCCAGGATTTTGCGGGCTTTGGCGTAATCGTCGGCCAGCAGCAGTGACGGCGGCAGATGCACCCCGTCGGCTCCCAGGGTGCGCGCCAGTGCGGCATCGCCGTGGATGAACGCGGCGACGCCTTGCGCCTGCGCCAAATCAACCAGCGGCTTGGCGGCGGCGGCATCCAGCGGCCGATTCGGGGCGGGGGCAATCATCACGGCGGCGATTTTGGCGGCATCCAGCGCGGCGGCCAGCCGTGCCGTTGCCGACTCGGATGCTTCGATGGTCAGGTACAAGTCGCAGGATTTCTTGCTCATGGTGTCGCTATTCGGCGTGAATGGGGCGGAAACGAGACGGCAGCGCCGGGGGGTGACACTGGACCGGGAAGAGTGTTGTAGAGAGGGATCACTGGCCCTAGGTCAGCAGCTGGTTGGGGTAATCTGGGCATGTGGACCTTTGAATGACGGCGCAACGTGCTGACAAGACGGAGACGCAGGCAAATTTCACCCGCGCCGGAATACTGCGGGGCATGCGGGACATTGCCCCCCTGATGCTGGCGATGGTGCCTTATGGCATGGCGTTCGGGGTGGCCGCCATGCAAAACGGCCTCGATCCCCTGTCGATCATGCTGCTAAGCGGGGTGGTGTTCGCGGGCTCGTCGCAATTCGCGGCGCTGGACCTGTGGGTTGCGCCGCTCAGCCTGTTGCCAATTTGGCTGACGACGCTGGCGATCAACGCCCGCCACCTGCTGTACGGTGCGGCGCTGTACCCGTGGTTGCGGGGCATTAGCGCGCCGAAGCGGTTCCCGATTGTCGCCGTGCTCACCGACTCGACCTATGTTTATGCAACCCAAGCCGAAGCCAAGGGCGAGCGCGACGCGGGCGCTCTGCTCGGCGCGGGTGCACTGACGTGGCTGGTGTGGGTGCTGTCGACGGCGTTGGGCGCGTATCTCGGAGGGACCATACCTGATCCGAAGAAATTCGGCATCGACGTGGTGATGGCAGCGTTCTTTGCCATCAGCCTGACCGGGCTGTGGAAAGGCTCGGCGACGCTGAAACCATGGGCGGCCGCGGCTGCGGCGGCGCTCGTTGGCATGTGGACGCTGCCATCCGGTTGGCACGTCATCGTCGGCGGTTTGGCTGGCGGCATCGTCGGCATGCTCACCGATAAGCCTGTTGGCAGAGCGGAGGGTGCTGCCGATGGCCATTGACCCCAACACCGCGCTGCTCGCCATCGCTGGTATGGCGCTGATCACCTATGCCACCCGTGCCGGTGGCTTGTGGGTGATGGGTTATATCCCGCTATCACCGCGTGTCGAAAGCTTCCTGCGGCACATGGCGTCGTCCGTCATCGTCGCCATCATCGTCACCCAAGCCTGGCGCGGCGACTGGGCCATGCGCGCCGCCATTGTCGTCAGCGTTGCGGTGATGTTGGCTGCTCGCAGCACCACGGCCGCGTTGGCTGCTGGCATGGTCGCCGCAGCGGCATGGCGGGCGGTGGTGGGGTGAAATGGTACGATAGATTGCAGTGGAGTTCGTGCAGTGTTTGACAAATACCGGGCATGACAGTTGACCCCGGTGGGGAGGCCCAAGCAGTGTGTTTCACCCTTTATCCCCCTAATCCACAGCGACGCATCGACCAGCGCGGACCGGCTCGATTCGAGCTACACTGCCTCGCATGAGCGCATCGATTCGGAACTTGAATGAGAGAACTGCGGCCAAGGCTGACGCGTCCGTGAAGGCGGCGGCGGATGCGGCGTCGGCGCGGACGGCGGAGCTTGCGGCAGGTGGGCCGCCGCCGTTTGTGCACCTGAAGGTGCACTCGGCATATTCGCTGCTGGAGGGGGCGCTGCCGATTGGCAAGCTCGCCAAGCTGACTGAAAAGCTTGGGTTTCCGGCAGTCGGGTTGACTGACACCAGCAACATGTTTGGCGCGCTGGAGTTTTCCGACAAGCTGGCGGGCGCGGGCATCCAGCCGATTGTTGGGATCACTTTGCAAGTCGATTTCCGCGACATGAAGATCGACAGCCAGTTGGCGCGCCTCAGTTTAGCCGGAGGCCAAGCAGCGGCCCCGGCCAAGCCTGCGGGCTGCATCGCGCTGATTGCGATGGACGACACCGGCTATTCTAACCTGATGAAGCTGACCAGCACCGCGTTCATGAAGACGCCGGACGCTGAGGAAACCCACATCAAGATCGAGGTGCTGCAGGAGTTCTCAGCCGGTCTGATCGTGCTGACCGGCGGCCCTGATGGCCCGCTCGATACCGCCATTGCCAACGGCCAACGCGACTTGGCGGAAGCGCGGCTGAAGGTGCTGGCATCGACATTTGGTGACCGGCTGTACGTTGAACTGCAGCGCCACGGCAATAACGGGCCGACAGCCAGTGAGGCTCAGGTTGAGCCAGTGCTGTTGGATTTCGCCTATGGCCAGAATTTGCCGCTGGTCGCGACCAACGAGGTCTATTTCACCGGCCCCGATGACTACGAGGCCCACGACGCGCTGCTGTGCATCGCTAAGGGCAACTATGTCATCGAGGAAAACCGCCGTCGGCTGACGCCGGAGCATGGGTTCAAAACGGCGGCGGCGATGTGCGCGCTGTTCGCGGACCTGCCGGAAGCACTCGAAAACACCATTGAGATTGCCAAGCGCTGCGCCTATCGCCCGCGTGGCAAGAAGCCGATCCTGCCGCAGTTCGTTGCCACCAAACCGGGCTCGACGCCCGAAGAGCAGATGGCTGCCGAAGCCGCCGAAATGAAGCGGCAGGCGGAGGAAGGCCTGAAGATGCGGCTGGCGAAGCACGGGCTGTCACCGGGCTTCACGGTTGAGGACTATGAGAAGCGGCTGGCGTTCGAGGT
>JAYSVA010000452.1:0-5962 GCA_043718785.1 Hyphomicrobiaceae bacterium | reverse complement strand
TTGATCGCTTTGAGCAAGCTTGCAGCGTGATCGTCAAGGCGGGTGTTCTGGGCCTGGACTAGCTGATCGAGGCTGGGCCGGACTGGCGGCGGACGGCGAGAAATTTCTACCAGTGCATCGGCAGCAGCTAGGCTCGAACTAGGCATAAAAAAACGCGCACTAGGCGCTTGTTCTCGATGAATTGCGATGTCCGAAAGCAGCAATGGTGTGCCAAACGCTTTGGCCTCTTGGATGGGCAAGGAGAGTCCTTCAAACTTCGAAGGATTGATCAGCACCTCGCACGTCGCATTTAAAGCCAATACATGATCGTAGGGGATAAGACCCAGGTACCGGAAATGGCTGTCAATTCCGGCTGAACGCGCAGCCGACATCAGCTGATCAAAATGGGCTGGGTGACGGGAGTCTTTCGGCTGACCAGAAAGCACAATGGTTGGCATCCCTTCCAGCGCACCATTGGCTTTGAGCCTTGCGAGGGCCGCGACAATCACCTCATGATTTTTGTGACGCCAGAACTGGTTCGGCAAATAGAAGAAACGCGATGGCAACTGATAGATTGCGCGCATCTCGGTCCCGCGCACAAGAAACGGACGAATGTCGAGGTCAATCGCGAAACGCACAACATGAACGCGCCCCCGTGCTGAAGGATAAAAGCGCTCAAGGTCGTCTCGCGCCGACAGACTCGATACCATGAGCGTTCGACCGGTTCGAATTTGCGTGCGGAAGCCTAGGTCCCGCCGCCACCAGTTGGGGCGACTGAACATTTCGGGCATATGCCGGTGCTGGAAGTCAGCTAAAAAGGCGATGACCGGGAGTCGAAACCGAGCGCCGTAGAAGCTCGCGACCTCGAAAACCACATCGAAGCCCCGCGATTGCATCTGCGCTTCGAATGGTGCATCGCGCCCCCAAATTAAGGCACTGGCCAATTGGCCCCCACGACCAGAATTTGCAAATGTCGAATCGACAATTAGTCGCCCATTTACAAGTTGGGCAAGTTCCACCCCGTTCTTGTTAAACTCTTCCTGCGACAAAAAAACGGACGCCTCGATCTGATCATTGAGCCTCGACTGGATCACTTTCAAGATGTTGATTTGATGGATTAATCCACCAGTCCAACCGTTCTTACCAAACAACGGGAAGGCAACTTTCACTTTTGAATTCATGCCGCGCACCGATCCATTCGCTACGGTTTCAGATCGGTCTTCGGCAGACGAAACTGACAAGTCGCCCTGGCCTGCGGTCGATAACAGATGCCAAGTTCAGCGCCAGGTTAAAAATCGGTTGCATTGATAGTGCCGTTTTGGCAACAAAATGAAGCGGTCCACATCGCTTCGCGATTTCTTCGCGCATTGATGTAGGTGAGCGTGGGTCATAGTTGATAACAGTCGAGACTGACTTCAATTCTTTTTCTATCGCCAGCCCCGCGCCACGAAACGCCGCACGATATTCCGACAACTGGAATGCATTTTCGCCGCCGTAGTATCTATGCAACGCATGTCCATCGAAGAACGGTTGTAGCTGTTCAGCCCCACTGATCACATGGTCGCGGGCGCTAATAAATACGCCACCTGGCGCAAGCACACGACCGATCTCTCGACAGAAAGCAGGTAGATCACGTGCGTGGTGCAGAACCTGGCGCGCGAACACAAACGACGCCTCTCCATCTCCCAGTGGCAAGCCCTCTCCCACGCCTTCCCTGACGTCAATTGCGACGCCTGTTTCCCGCCCCAGCCGTCGAATGGCCGCCGCGCCAACAAGCTCGGATGGGTCAGGCTCGACAGCAATCGTCTGCCAGCCATCACGCGCCATCGCATAGGAGGAGATTCCGTTACCGGCACCGACATCCACAGCAACGCCCCTAGCGGGCCCGGCAAACCGACGGACTTCCTGCCATTCGGCACTAGTGGCATAGCGGGCTGCAGCACCAGCAAGCGGCGCATCATAATAACAAGCCGAAACATGATCTGCCATGGAAGGGTCGTCAATCAACGACTGCACAGCTTTTTCCCAGGTCGTTTGGCTGATTTTACCCACAAAAAAGCCCTTTTCAATAAGCTTAGGATGTAGTTGATGACTGCTCTGTGTCAGTAACAAGGTCTGGAACCAATGTATTCATTTTTGGCCAGAAATGCACCGAGTTCAAACACTGCTTCTTCTCTCATAAACTTGCGACACGGACCAGGGCAAAATTTTCTCAACCTCAAGGACTGGCTGATGAAGCCACTGAAGTAGAAGCTGTAGAGCCACTTGCAAAACTAGCGACCGCCGCCCGAGATCCCAGATTAGCTGTTTGCGCAACCCCGGCCCGTAGACCGAAAACAGCCGCACCAACGCAATCTGCATCCCGTACTGGCGGCCATACGACCGGCACAACATCTCGGCCATCGCCTTGTGGGTGCCATAGGGTGACGTGGGGGCATAGGCGGCGGTCTCGGAAATGGGTTGCATGTGGCCATCGCCATACACAGCGGCACTCGACGCCACCACCACCCGCGCCGCCGGATTGGCCAGCCGCAGCCACTCCAACAGGTGCTGCATGGCCTGCACGGTGCGGCGGAAATCCTCACCCGGATTGGCGATGGACGGGCCGACCAGCGACCCACCCGCCAGATGGATGACCGCATCCGGCAGCCCGACTGTGCGGGCAATATTGGCCAGATTATCGCTATCGACGCTGCCGTTGACCCAGCCCGCGTTTGGGGGGGGCGGTGACTTCACCGTCAGATATCCAGGCACCATGGCCCAGGCCAACAACGCGGTGCCCCCGCGCCTGCGCTGCAGCCACCACGCGGCGACCAATGGCACCGCGAGCGCCAGTGACGAGATATAGCGCCAACGTGCTGTCCTTTCCGCTGATAACCTCAACCGTGCCGGGCGTAATGCCGCTTGCTCATAAACTGGTTCTCCAATTTCTGCGACCCGCGTTTCGCCGGTCTGCAGAAATTAATGTGACTAGAGTGCGGCTCAACACTTTACCGGGTGCCCCTAGGCCGTGTGGCAGCAATGTACCAATCCAACCAACTATCGATACGAAGATGTTTCTTTTGGCAGCACGCCTGTGTAGTCGAGTTCTGCGGCACCGTCCGAGTTGCGGTAAAACTTTTCTGTGTGTGAAGCCGACGTAGAGCTTAAGCCTGGGGTGACTAGTCCACCCGAAATGCGATAGCGACTCAGCGTCAACCGCAAAAGGCCGAGCTGCTTGTCGGAACCAGAGAGAGTGACGATGGCACCTGTAAAAGATCGCGACCTCAATTTCGTATTGATCGGATGCGGACGCATTGCAGAACGTCACTCGCAGTTGCTGGGCGAAGGCCAGATCAGTGGTGCCAAACTGGTTGGTGTTTGTGATGCGGTTGCCGCCAAGGCCGAGAAGATCGGCAAAAAATTTGGCGTGCCAACCTTCAGTGACATGCATCAGATGATGGAGACCGTGAAGCCCGACGTCGCTGTCGTGCTGACCGAGAGCGGCAGTCATGCCCGCCACGTGCTCGAACTGACGCGCCACAAATGCCACATCATGGTCGAGAAGCCGATGGCGCTGACGCTGTCCGACGCCGACGCGATGATCACGGCCTGCGACAGTGCCGGCGTGAAGCTGTTCGTCATCAAGCAAAACCGGTTCAACCTGCCGGTGATCAAGCTGAAAGAGGCGATGGTGGCCGGTCGGTTCGGCAAGCTGGTGATGGGCACGGTGCGAGTGCGCTGGTGCCGTCCGCAGGCCTACTATGATCAAGATTCTTGGCGCGGCACCTGGGCGATGGACGGCGGCGTGCTGACCAATCAAGCCAGCCACCATATCGACCTGCTGGAATGGATGATGGGCGACGTCGTCAGCGTGTTTGCGATGACCCGCACGGCACTAGCGAACATCGAAACCGAAGACACTGGCGTGGCTGTGCTGCGTTTTGCCAGTGGGGCCCTCGGGATTATCGAAGCGACCACAGCTGCCCGTCCGAAAGACCTCGAAGGATCAATCTCGATTCTCGGTGAGACGGGCACGGTCGAGATCGGCGGCTTTGCGGTCAACCAGATGAAAACCTGGAACTTCACCAAACCGATCCCCGAGGATGCCGACGTGATGGAGCGCTATTCCGTCAATCCGCCCAACGTCTACGGGTTCGGCCACAAAGCCTACTATGAGCATGTGCTGCAGGCGATCCACACGGGAGGCTCCAACCTCGTCGATGGCTTGCAGGGACGGCGCAGCCTCGAGTTGATCAACGCGATCTACGAATCAGCGGAAACCGGAAAAGAGATTCCACTCCGCTTCCGGCCTCGCCATGGCAAACTGGGACGTGCCTGAATGACGGATCAAGCGACAGGGGCGAACAGCCCACGGCGGTTGCAGGCTGGCATTGTTGATGTCGCTTTCGGGCAACGCGTGACTGTCATTGAACCCGTCAACCTGTATGGCTGCGCCATTGGAGACGACGTGTTCATTGGACCGTTTGTCGAGATTCAGCGCCGCGTCACAATCGGTCCGCGCTGCCGGGTGCAGTCGCACAGTTTCATCTGCGAACTTGTCACCATCGGTGCCGATTGCGTCGTCGCCCATGGCGTTATGTTCATCAATGACCGCTTCGCCACAGGCGGACCTGCCAGGGGACGCCAGGAATTGTGGGCCGCAACCAAGATCGGCGACCGCGTCTCAATCGGATCGAACGCGACGATTCTGCCAGTATCAATCTGCGATGATGTCGTTATCGGCGCTGGCAGCGTTGTCACCCGCAACATCACCGAATCGGGCATCTATGCTGGCAATCCAGCCCGTCGGATTCGTTCCGCCGAGCCTCAATCCGCAAAGCCTGAAAGGGACGCATGATGTCTCAAACCACCGTTCCCTTTGCTGATCTCCACGCCCAGTACCTGACGATCAAGCCTGCGATCGACACGGCGATTGCAACTGTCATCGCCGACAGCGCCTTTATCCGCGGCCCCTTCGTCGAGCGATTTGAGCAAGAGTTCGCCGCAGCGATTGGCACCAAACACTGCGTCTCGTGTGCCAATGGCACTGATGCAATCTACATCGCGATGGTCGCACTCGGCGTGAAGCCGGGTGACGAAGTGATCGTGCCGACGATGTCATGGATTTCCACCAGCGAGACCGTGACACAGGCAGGCGGGCGCGTGGTGTTCTGCGATGTCGATCCGGTGACCTACGCCATCGATACGACAAAACTGGCGGCGCTGGTGACAAAACGCACAGTCGGCATCATTCCCGTGCATCTTTACGGCCAGCCAGCATCGATGGACGCGATTATGGCCATCGCTGCCCAGCACAAGTTGTGGGTCATTGAGGACTGTGCGCAGTCACACTTGGCAACTTTCAAGGGCCAGCAAGTCGGCACCTTTGGTGTTGCCGCCAGCTACTCGTTCTATCCCGGCAAGAACCTCGGTGCGATGGGTGACGCCGGAGCCATTGTCACAAACGACGCCGCACTGGCCCGCAAGATGGCGATGTTCGCCCGGCATGGCGGCATCAACAAGGGCGATCATGAGATCGAGGGCATCAATAGCCGTCTGGACGGCATGCAAGCCGCCATCCTGTCAGTGAAGCTCAAACATCTCCGTGGCTGGACGGAACGCCGCCAGCACATCGCTGCGCGTTACAACGAACTTCTGGCCGGTTTGCCCGGGCTCGACATCCCGCAGGTCGGAGCCAATCGCGCTGCAGTCTGGCACCTCTACGTTGTCGCGCACGATCACCGCGATGCACTGGCCCAGCACTTGAAGGCCAGCGGCATCCAAACCGTGATCAACTACCCGCGCGCCCTACCGTTCTTGCCGTGTTACGCGACACACGGGCACAAACCGGCCGATTTCCCAGTCGCCGCCCGGATGCAGTCACGGATTTTATCGCTGCCGATCTTTCCTGAGATGACGGGGGATCAAATCTCCGCAGTTGCGCATGCAGTCGCAGCGTTCACTAGTGCGGTAAAGAAATGACGATTGGCACGACGAAAAA
>JAYSVA010000451.1:0-14772 GCA_043718785.1 Hyphomicrobiaceae bacterium | reverse complement strand
ATGATCAGACACTGATCATGGATGCGCCGGGCAAAGATCGTGGCGAGCGCCATGAAGACCCACGCAGCAACTTCAGCCGCGGTGGTCGTGGTGCAGCCGGTGGTGGTCGTGAAAGTGGACGTGAGGGTGGCCGGGGCAACGCGGCCAACACCGGCTACCGTGCCCGTCCAGAAGGCGCGCGTTCTGAGAATGGTCGCGGCGCAGACGTGCTGCGCAGCGAAGGTGGTAGCCGCTTCGGTGGTGACCGTCGCGATGCAACGGGCCAGCGCCGGGATGACCGGGTTGCAGCTCCGCGCTTCGACAACAATCCAGCTGAGGCCGTCGTGCCGCGTCGCGGCTACGACCCGATGGCTGAACGGCCGCAGGAACTCGGACCGGAATTCCAGCGCGAAACACGCGGTCTGAACCCAGACCGTCCAGCCGAGCGTCCTGCTCGCAGTGACCGTAATGATCGCCCGGCCTATCGTGGTGATCGTCCTGCCGGTGACCGTCCAGCCTCACGTGGCCGTTCGGGTGAAAACATCGGTGGCGTCGCGTTTCTGTCACGCGATGCTCGCCCTCAGCGTTCAGATGCAGGCCGGTCGAATGACCGTCCAGCCCACGGCGCACCACGCGGTGTCGGCGGCGCGCCACGCAGCCAGGAACCACGCCGTGATGGCGGCCGTCCGTCCGGCAACACCGGCCATGCTGGTGCGGGCGAGCGTTCAGACAGCCATCGCAAAGGCCCTGGCGGTCAGCGCATGGACGGCCAGCAGCGCCGCGAGCGTTTTGATGGTGACCGTTCCGGCGGCCGCAAGACCGTCTGAACGACCGTGATTTGAGTTTCGAAGCTCCTTGAGCCGCTGCGCCCCGTGCGCGGCGGCTTTTTCTTTGCGTCGTTCACCAATGTGGGCAAATTTTTCTTCCACAGGCTAGTTTGTGGACAGTGTTGTTCCTTTGACCAATTGTCGGCAACGGCCAGGCGGGTTTAAATCAGCCCAGTGATTTTCCGATGTGAACGGAGGGACGGCCATGGCTGGCACCCAAACAATTTCAACGGTTTCTGATAAATTCTTTGATCAACTCGAGACCCGTCAGCCGGAGGCTCGCGAGCAGGCGCTATTGAACATGCTGCCCGGCCTAATCCAGCGGGCGACTGAAGTTGCGCCTAGCTGGGCTGCACACCTCGCAGGCCACGCGCCCGCTGTCGTCACCTCCCGCGCAGAGCTGGCCAAGTTGCCGGTAATGCGCAAATCGATGCTGAAAGACCTGCAGATAGCCCATCGCCCGCTTGGTGGTTTGGCGTCCACACACCCAGGTGCTGTTAGCCGCATCTTCTCGTCGCCGGGTCCGATTTACGAGCCAGAGGGTAGGGGCGAGAACTGGTGGCGAGCCGCGCGGGCGCTGTACGCCAGCGGCTTCCGCAGCACTGATATCGTTCACAACACCTTCGCGTACCACTTGACGCCGGGGGGCTGGATTATGGATTCAGGCGCCCGCGCTATCGGCTGCACCGTCATTCCGGCCGGTCCTGGCAATACCGAGCAGCAGCTCGACGCCATCGAGCATCTGCGTCCGACCGCTTACACCGGCGTGCCGGACTACCTGAAAATTCTGCTCGACAAGGCGAAGGAAGCAGGCCGCGACACCTCGTCGATCACCAAAGCCATGGTGTCGGGTGGCGCGCTGTTCCCGTCGTTGCGGGCTGAATACGCGGCGCGTGGCATCGCCTGCACCCAAGCTTATGCCACCGCCGACCTCGGCATGATCGCCTACGAGAGTCCGGGTCCGGATGGCAGCATCGAAGGCATGATCGTCGAAGAAGGCCTGATTCTCGAAATCGTCCGGCCGGGCACCGGCGAACCTTTGCCAGACGGCGAAGTCGGCGAAGTCGTCGTGACCTCGTTCAATCGCGATTATCCGATGATTCGCCTCGCCACGGGCGATATGTCCGCCGTGTTACCGGGTATCTCGCCGTGTGGGCGTACGAATATGCGGATCAAGGGCTGGCTTGGTCGGGCCGACCAGACCACCAAGGTCAAGGGCATGTTCGTCCATCCGGAGAGCATCGCCGCCGTCGGCAAGCGTCATCCGGAACTCGGCCGCTTGCGGCTGGTCGTGGCACGCGTAGGCGAACTCGACGTGATGACGCTGCGGGCGGAAGCCGGGTCTAACGATCCGGCATTGGCCGCATCCGTCGCCGACAGCGTTCAGCAATTGACGAAGCTCAAGGCTGACATCCAGTTGGTGGCATCGGGCTCGCTGCCCAACGACGGCAAAGTGATTGCGGACGAACGCACGTACGGGTGATAGGCGGGGCAGCCAACCCGTTGTGGCTGCAAGCAATCCGCGCAGACCTACAAGTGCAAGATTATTTCTTGCACTTATAGGTCTGGACGGGTGTGGTGCCCTTCATCATGCCATCGACTTTGGCCTGCACGGCGGCGTTGCCGCCCCATTCAAAGCCGACACAGTCCTTGTGGGCCTGGAAATAGCGATGCGCCGCAATGTGGCGACGCCCGTCCGCCGACTTGACCCACACGGCTGCTTGGCCCGGTGTCATGCCGCGAAAGATCTGACGCCGGTACAGGTCTTCCTCAAGCGCGTTGAACGATTTGGGGGCTATGGCACTCGATGCCGCCGAGGCCTTGCTGAGAGCTTCAAGGTTCTGGGGAAGCGCTAGCAACGCGCCCACGTCCAGGCTACCGCTGGCCTTAGTTTGGGCCATAAGCTGTGAGCTGCAAGTCAGCGTTGAGAGTGCCAGCAGTGCGGCCACTCCTGCCCTTACATTGCTGCGTCGTGCTGTGTCCTTCATTTTATCCCCCCCAGTGTAACCCCAATTAGCTTGCCGTCGAACAACACGTGTGTTTGCTTGTCAACCGGAATTCGCGGCCGATAGGGGGGGGGGGGCGCAAGCGCCGGGTGGTCATGCCGCCGATGTTGTGATCCAATGGTCCGCCCCCTAGATGAACCGAGCTTACCCATGGATGCCATTTCCCGCCTGCTGAAACCGCTCAGCGTTGCCGTTATTGGCGCGTCGACGGATCCGTCCCGAACCACCGGGCGACCGGTGCACTATTTACGAAAGCACGGCTTCACTGGTGATATCTGGCCGGTCAATCCGCGCGTCACCAGCATCGAGGGGCTGCGGTGCTTTCCTGACATTGCGTCATTACCAAGTGCGCCGGACGTTGGCCTAGTGCTGCTCGGCAGTGACCGGGTGTTACAGGCGGTGCGCGAACTGGCCGATCTCGGCACCGCCGCGGCGATCGTGCTGGCCAGTGGTTACGGGGAGGCTGGCGAAGATGGCATGAAACGCCAGGCAGAGCTTCTGCAGGCGGCTGGCAATATGCGCTTGCTCGGTCCGAACACGATGGGGTTGGTCAACCTCACGGATAACATTCCGCTGTCACCAAGCGGCGCGCTGGTGATGGACAAGTTTCCGAAAGGTCCGATTGCGCTGGTGTCGCAAAGCGGCGGCATTCTTGGCTCCCTGCTGTCGCGAGCGGCGGAGCGCGGCATCGGCTTCTCGAAGCTGATCTCGACCAGCAATGAAGTTGACCTGGAGCTGGCGGATTTCGTTGATCATTTGGCCGATGATCCGGCGACGAAAGTCATCGCGCTGTACATCGAGACCGTTCGCAATGTGCCAAAATTCCGCGCCGCCATGTTGAAGGCAGCGGCCGCGGGCAAGCCGGTGATCGCCTACAAGATCGGTCGCTCTGAAGCTGGTGCGAAGGCCGCCGTATCGCACACGGGGGCGCTGGCCGGCAGCGACCAGCTCTATGATGCGCTGTTCGCCGAGGTTGGCGTTATCCGGGCGCAGAGATTTGCCGATTTGATGGATATTCCGGCGACCTTGGCATCGGGGCGGCGGTTGGCTGGACGGCGTGTCGCGATCCTCACCTCAACCGGAGGGGCCGGGACGCTGGTGTCGGACGCGCTGGGCATGGCCGGATTTCAGGCACCGCCACCGGACGCTGCGACCGCTGCCCGCCTGCGCAGCCTGCAGAAGGCCGATCTGACAGGCCTGGACCGTAACCCCATTGATGTGACGCTCGCAGGTCTGCAACCGGATTTGCTGCGCGGTGCGATCCAGGCGCTACTCGATAGCCCGACTTATGACGCATTGGTACTGATCGTCGGTTCCTCAGGCGTCGCCAACCCGGAACTAATGGCGGGCGCGATCCAGGCCTGCTTGCCGTCCAGCGAAAAGCCGGTGCTGGCCTATGTCAGCCCACATGCGCCGGTGGCGGCCAGCCTGCTGACGGCCCGTGGAGTACCAGCGTTCACACAACCGGAAGCCTGCGCTAGCGTGCTGTCGGCGATGTGGCACGTCACGCGCTGGCCGACGCCAATAGCACGCCCCGCTATGGCCGCCGCAGTTCCAGTTGCCATCGATGAGCTGCCGACAGGCGCACTGGATGAAGCGCAGGCGAAGGACTTGTTTGTCCGTTTCGGCGTGCAGGCTGTGGCCGAGAAAGTTGTTACGACAGCAGCGCAAGCGACCAAAGCTGCCGCTGAGTTTGGCGGCCGCGTCGTGCTGAAAGTGCTGTCATCCGAGATTACGCACAAGAGCGATGTCGGCGGCGTAGCGGTTGGATTGACAGCGACGGACGTTGCTGCTCGGTTGGAGCAGATGTCTGGCGATGTCGCAGCCAACACCGGCACCAAACCGAAGCGGTTCCTGGTGCAAGAGATGGTCAGTGGCGGGACCGAGATGATCCTTGGTTTTCATCGTGATCCGCTGGGGTCCGCAATTCTGCTCGGGCATGGCGGTGTTACGGCTGAGCTGTTCAAGGACACGGCGATGCGGTTGCTGCCGCCGGGTGGTTTGTCGCCGGGCGAGGCCATTGACTTGGCGCAGTCGCTGAAAACATGGCCGCTACTGGATGGCTACCGTGGCCGTCCAAAAGCTGATGTCGATGCTCTCGTTCGCGCCATCGTCGCATTTTCGCAGATGGTAGCACAACTCGGCGACCGCCTGGTTGAGGCTGAAATCAACCCATTGTTCGTTCTGCCGGAAGGACAGGGCGTGCGTGCAGCGGATGGCGTTGTGGTGCTAGCGTGAGCGTGCCAACATGCAGTCGGAGCGCGTGGTGCTGATCCGCAAAAAATGAGATCAGCCGTGCGAAATGTCGGGAGGACGAAATGTCGAGACTGAAGTCAATGGTGCGGGCGGCATTGTTTGTTGCAAGCTCAATCGTGGCCACTGCTGTCGCCGCGCAGACGGCCTACCCTGAGCGCGAAATCAAAATTCTGGTTGGGTTCACGGCAGGTGGCACCACAGATGTTATCGCCCGCATGGTTGGGCAGGAGTTATCGGCGCGCTGGGGCAAACCCGTCGTCATCGATAACCGGCCAGGCGCTGCGGGTAACATCGCCATCGACATCGTGGCAAAGGCCAAGCCGGACGGGTACACGCTGGCGGTTGGCTCAGTCGGCCCGCTGGCGGTGAACGCAACGCTTTATAAAGCGATGCCCTACGACAATCTAAAAGACCTGACGCCGGTGACGCTGATGGCGGACGTGCCCACCATGTTGGTGGTCAATCCGCAAATGAACCCGGCGACCAACCTGAAAGAGTTCATCGAACACGCCAAGGCTAAGCCGAACACGATATTCTACGGCTCGACTGGCAGTGGAACGATGGCGCATTTGGCTGGCGAAATGCTGAAGCAACGCGCCGGTATCGAGATGACGCACGTGCCGTTCAAAGGCGCCACCGGCGTCACGGACATGCTGGGTGGACAGAGTGTGTGCTGCATGTTCGGCACTATTCCTTCAGTGATCCAGTATGTTAAAGCCGGGCGGTTGAAAGCATTTGCCGTGTCGAGCGCGAAGCGCTCAGCATCGTCACCAGATGTGCCGACCGTGGCTGAATTGGGCTTCCCAGGCTTTGACGGCTCATCGTGGTTTGGCGTTGTTGGCCCGGCTGGCCTGCCACGTGATATTGTCGACCAGCTGAACAAGGAAATCGTCAGCATTCTTGCCAAACCTGAGATTCGCGACAAGCTGGTTGCGCTCGGTGCCGACCCGATTGGCAACACACCGGAAGAGTTTGCAGCTCACATGAAATCCGAAACTGAGAAGTGGGGCAAACTGGTCAAAGAGCTTGATCTTAAGGCGGATTGATTGGCAATTTGGTAGGTTGGGTCAAGCTTTTGCGCGACCCAACAACTTTGACCACCCGTGGAATGTTGGGTCGCGCAAGTGCTTGACCCAACCTACGTCCCGGCTCCTATTTTGACGCGGGCAATACATGACCGTCACCGAACAGTGCGCGCGCTTTGCAGTTGAGTTCGCAACGAAGCCGATCCCGCCCGTCGTCGCGCATCACGCGAAGCGGGCGTTGATCGACTGGAGTGCGGCGCTGTATCCGGGGGCTGTTGTGGCTCCAGCAACCATGATGGAACGGTCGTGCGCTGATGACCTCGATCATGGCCGGGCTGAGCTAGCGCTGGGCCGCAAGGCAACAGCTCGGACGGCGGCGCTGATCAATGGCACCGCCGCCCACACGGTCGAGGTCGACGACATCTTCCGCGACGCGATCTACCATCCAGGCGCGCCGGTGATTGCTGCCGCCCTGGCCGCCGCACAGGATGTCGGCGCCAATGGCGAAGCCTTCCTGAAAGCCATCATCGTTGGCTACGAGATTTCCTGCCGCATCGGCCAGACGATGGGTAAGGCGCACTACAAATTCTGGCACAACACCGGCACCATCGGCACTTTTGGGGCGACGGCTGCAGCTGCCAGCATCTACGGCCTGGATGCGCCCCGGTTCGCCCACGCACTGGCGACCTGTACGACGTTCGCCGCTGGCCTGCAGCAGGCGTTCCGATCCGACTCGATGTCGAAGCCCCTGCATGCGGGGCGTGCCGCGGAAGCCGGAGTTCTTGCCGCGCAAATGGCACGCGAGGGCGTCATTGGCACCCTTGATGTGATCGAGGGCGAGGCAGGGTTAGGCCGCGCCATGAGCAACAATCCGGACTGGTCGAAAGCGATGGCGACGCTCGGCCGCCAGTTCCACATCACCGAAATGACGTTCAAAAACCACGCCTGCTGCGGCCACGCGTTCGCGGCGATAGATGGCGCGTTGATCGTGCAAGCCAAGCTTGGCGTCGCCGCTGACAAAATCGCCAGTGTCAAAGTTGCGACTTACCGCCCGGCGCTTGATGTCGCCGGGAACCCGAACCCGACCACCGCTGCCGAAGCCCGCTTCAGCCTGCCCTACGTGGTGGCAACCGCACTCACGCATGGCAGCGTCCGGCTGTCGGCTGTCGAGCCGCAGCGCCTGAGCGATCCGGCGACCCGTGCGCTGATGCAGCGCCTGAAGCTGACCGTTGATCCCGAGATTGACGCGGCGTTCCCCGGCGCGCGCGCGGCGCGGGTGGAAATCGTCACGACCGATGGCCGCCGCGCTGCGCATTTCCAGCCCACCCGCAAGGGCGATCCCGATCAGCCGCTGACCGACGGCGAGCTGGAGGCCAAGTTCACCGAACTCGTGGCACCTGTGCTCGGGCCAGTGCGTGCTGCAAAATTGCTGGCGCAACTCTGGGCTATCGATGCCGCTAAGCTTGTTCGTTTAGCGTCTTCGAAGATCGAATAAATATATTCGCAGCCGCGTTCATAAACGACTGTTCAAACCCAAATAGTTGTCGCACACTCTCACCATGCTGGGGTCGAGTAAACAGTTCGAAGTACGTCGCGGGAAGAGTGCCGATGCCAAGGCGCTCGTCGAGGTTTTCCGCGACAGTTGGCGTCATACCTATCAGGGCATCATCCCGCACGCGCAGCTCGATCAGATGATCCTGCGACGCACCGCGGACTGGTGGCGGATGGCATCACGCTCCAACGACAATCTGCTGGTGCTTGATGTTGGCTCGAAGCTTGTCGGCTACGCCACCTCTGGCCCGTCACGCTCGCGCGGTCAGCCGCAGGGCGAAATCTATGAGCTGTACATAACGCCAGACTACCAGGGCCTCGGCTTCGGTGAGCACCTGTTCGAGGCGTGCCGCAGCGGCCTAGACAATAAGCGCATGAACGGCCTGCTAGTCTGGGCCCTCGCTGACAACGATGCCGCCATCGCCTTCTACTGGCGCCGCGGAGGCCGCCCTGTCGCCAAACGCGCCGACCGCGTCGGCAACGCCAAACTCGACAAGATCGCGTTTACCTGGGGCTGATGGGCTAGCGCCGGTTGGTTTCTCAAACCAAAGGTCGATAAGTTTTTTCTACGTTGGCTAAAGCGTCAGTAACGCTGTCCAGAACATATTGTATTTCTTCACGCGTGGTGGTTTCAGCCCACTCGCAGCACATCGCCTGCCAAAGTACATCGCCTCCACACATCAAATGATTTGCCGCTGAACCGACCCATTCATGATGGTCTGTTAACGTCATCGCCCTCGAACACGAATCGGTAACAGCCGAGATATCCCGCCCTATCCGTGACCAAAGGTGCCGCCAGTTTTCTGCCCGTAGTTTTTCGAAAATCACTCTTTCGGGTGCATCCGATCCCGGCAAAAGTACGCATCCTCGAGCTGCACTTTGATCACCGTCCAGAAATACTCGTGTTGGCCGTGGAAAACGGTTGGCTGCCACCATTTGGCCAAGCGCCACACCCAAGTTTGCCGCCCCGTAAGGTATGATTGAACACCTCACAAATAAATCACGCCCGTGTCGACTGAGTATTTCACTCAACCAGACTGCTGCCCGAACATCTTCAACATAAAGTTCGCACTCAGGGTATTTCTCGTCATCCATCTTGGCCATAGCAAACTGCGGACTGACGCCGACGACGACTTCTTTGGAACCGCCGGCTTCGAGAATGTAAGTCCTGGCTGGCAACGGGAGTTCTTCCAACACATACGGAGAATGAGTGCTCAGGATGATTTGACACTCGCGCTCTCTTGCGGCCTTTGCCAGGTCCCGCATTAATCGTCGCTGCGCACGCGGATGCAGTGACGATTCGATCTCGTCAATCAATATGAGGCCATACTGGGGGAGCTGAGTTCTCAAAAGGTCCATTATCGTGGTTTCGCCGGAACCTTGATGGAAACCTGAGTATGGCTGCTGTGACTTCGAAAGGACAGGTATCTCCCTGGTGTCGTCGATGCTGGAAATTGCCATCTTTGCGTTGTCGTAGCTACGCCCCATGATTTGCGACATGCGGGCAACTTGCTCAGGGCTGAATGCTGTCGACGATTTTTCAAGATGTCGGTTTTTTGCAATACGTGCATACCCTACCCTTGTCCCGACTGGCTGTAGTCGGCTCAAATCGATGTACGCAACGCGCCGATCGGGCCGGTCAGGCTGACCAAGCCAGCGAGTTGTTGGTTTGCGGATTGATCGTATGTCGTGGCTGTCCCCCTGTTTGTAGCCAAAAGTTATCCGAACATCTTCCAGACTATCCCAAGCGGTCTCCGGGAAAAACTCAGATGGGAACCAAGTCATCGTCGCATCGTCGTTCTGATAAACGCACGCGGCGGCCTGTAAAATCGTGCTTTTTCCTGAGCCGTTTTCGCCAACGATCGCGACGATGGGAAAATTGAACGATATCCGCTGCTCAGACCATCCTCGGATACCCTTGATTTCGATCCATTCGAGGCGTTTAGGCCACCCGTTCGCCGTTTGCCACTTCGTTTCGAGGCGACGCATTTCGTTGCTTAGTGCCAAGCTGAGACCTCCAAGTGTCGAAATAGGCGCTCAAATGAGCGAGTAGAGCTATAGATACGGCTGATTAATTTGTCTATAGATAAATTAAATTGGACTTAGCCTCGCTCGAACAACAGGTTTGCGCGAGTTTAGACTGCCGCCTCACTTCACTTGCGGCGTCACGCGCAGCACGCGGCCTTGCGGGCTGTCGGTCAACACGTAGATGGCACCGTCTGGTCCCATGCGTACATCGCGGATGCGTTCGCCAAGATCGGTCAGCAGCTTCTCCTCGGCCACCACCCGCTCGCCATCCAGCACCAGCCGCGACAAGTGCTGCCCGGCAAGCGCGCCGACGAACAGATTGCCCGTCCATTCGGGAACCAGTGTGCCTATGTAAAATGCGGCTCCTGATGGGGCGATGGACGGCGTCCAGAAATACACAGGCTGTTCCATGCCGGGTTTGCTGGTGGCGTCGTGCATTTTCGCGCCCGAATAGTCGATGCCGTAACCGATCTCCGGCCAGCCGTAATTCTTGCCCGCTAGCGGTACGTTGATCTCGTCACCGCCACGCGGGCCATGTTCGATAGTCCAGAGTTTGCCGGTTGTAGGATGCAGCGCCGCCGCCTGAATGTTGCGGTGGCCCGTGCTCCAAATCTCAGGCCTGATGCCTGGTTTGCCTACAAACGGATTGTCTTTTGGCACATTGCCGTCGTCAATCCGGCCGGCAGGATTGATCCGCACCACCTTGCCGAACAGCGCATCATTGCGCTGTGCTTGCTTGGGCATGTTGCGCTCGCCTAGGGCGATCATCAGCATGCCATCGCGAGCGAACACCAAGCGTGAGCCGAAATGCTGTGCTGTGTTGGCGGCGTCCTGGCGGAAAATCACGGTGACGGTTGCCGGGTCCAGGCGTCCACCGCGACCGGGACCGTCGTCCAAGATGAGTTTTCCTCGCGCGACCGTCGTGCCTGTGTCACGACCCCTTGGTTCAGCATAACTCCAGTAAATCAGTCCATTTTCTGCAAACTTCGGGTCGAGGACGACATCCAACAAGCCACCTTGGCCGACCGTTGCGACGGGGGGCAGCCCGTCAACGGCCCCTGAGATGAGGCCTGAGGTGTCGATAATGCGCATCCGGCCGGGGCGTTCAGTTACCAGCATGCGGCCATCGGGCAGAAACTGCAGGCTCCACGGGTTTTCCAGCACGCCAGACGCAGCGGCTTTGACGAAGACAGCAACGGATTTAGCCGGTGCCGGTGCGCGGGTTTGGCCCGGGATGGCGGCGCTGCTCTGATAGATCATGGGGCCGAGATAGTGCAATGCCAGCGGGGCACTCAACAGCACCAAAGCCGCCAAAAGTAGAAGTGGACGAAGGCGCATGGAGACGACCTCTCGGAGCTATCGGTTGATGTTCAATACAACACCCCAGCTGGGTTTGCGCCCCCTCATGCGATCACGTCATCACACAACTACGGCGGTGATGCTCGGACCAGCGCCTCAAGGGTTGGCCAAAATGGTGCCATGGCTTTGCTGCTGCCGCTGTTGGTGAAGTGCCGGGTGTCGCCGTAATAGGGCGACCGCCCCTCGCCAATCGTGCAGGTTGTTTGAGTACACATGGCGAGCGATGGCTGGAAGAACGGCGTCCCATTCAACGCGGGCTGGAGTTTGGCGTTCAGGGCGTGCCCCGGTTCGGCCTCAAGATCCGGTTGAACCAGCTCACCTTTCCGCAAGCGCCACCAATAGCTCTGCGGAACGCTGACCTTGAAGTGCGCCGTCTGCCCGATGACCGCGACGTTGACCCCTTGCTGGCGCAGCCAGTCCACAGTCTTGGTCAACTGCGCCGGTGATTTGCCGCCAACGCTGCCAAAGCTCGCCTCCCAGTTGCCGGCAAGAATGACGGTCTTGATGCCGTGCTGCGCAATGACGGATTTGACGGCATGGTTGAAGGCGCTGCAATTGTTGGCAGCCACAGGTTGAGGCTCCACCAACGGCTGGCACGCCTCTAGGCTATAGAGCAGAACATTGAACGGCATGGCGTCGCGGCGAGCGAGAAACGCTGGAAAGTAATGCGCCGCAAATGAATCTCCCCACAGCAGCACTGTCGGCGCGGAGACTGAATTTGCCAGACATCGTGATGGCAGCCAATCGCTGATCGGCTGCTGACTATTGAGGAGACACAACGGCTTCCACGTCTCGGGAGCACCAAAGTCCAGCAGACGTTTGAAGCGTTGCGGGAAACCGTTTTGTACGATGACCATGACGCTCAACGAACCGATTGCGACGATGGTCATGGCTGCCGAGGCGTAGAGACCACGTTTGCCAAATACGCCGTTGGGGCGACGATAGGGCTGCTCGATGAAGCGATACGAAGCGGCCGATAGGGCAAAAGTCAGACCGATCAAGGCTGCAATCTCGACGCCAGCGAGTGCGCGCGCCAAGTAACTCTTGGCAAACACGATGACGGGCCAATGCCACAGGTATAACGAGTACGAGAGCTTGCCGATGGTCACGGGGATAAGCGATCCCAGAGCCGTTGCCACCAATGACGGGCCGCTGATGCCTGCGTGTATGACCAGCCCAGCCCCCGCGCATGCCATCAGGGACGTCAGTCCGAATGGTCCGCTTGGCGGCAGCGTGATGCTGAGGATCACTAGTGCCATACCGGCAAACGCCAGACCATCGCGCCCCCAGCTTGACAACGTCGTCCCGGGTATCCAGCGCAGAGCGATGATCGATCCGATCAGCAATTCCCAGATGCGCACCGGCGAGAAGTAGAAGGCTGCATCAGGGTTCTTCACGGCGAGGATGACGCCACCCATGAGCGAAGCGCTCGCCATGCCGACAAGCAACCAACCCAAGTTGGCGCGCCATCGCCGTACTGCCGCGACCAACAGGATCGGGAACAGCACATAGAACTGTTCCTCAATGGCGAGTGACCACGTGTGCAGCAGCGGGTGGGTTTCCGCCGGCGCATCGAAGTATCCAGTTTTCGACCAAAAGTAAAAGTTGGAACCGAAAAATACGGCGCTCAGCAGGCTCGCTGCAAACACGCGTAATTCAGTAGGTGGGAGCAGCACATAGGCTGGAACGATGCAGGCCGCGAGTACGACAAAAAGTGCCGGAAAAATGCGCCGGATTCGACGCTGGTAGAAATGCTCAAAATCAAAGCTGCCGGAGTCGCACTCGCGCAGAATAATCGACGTGATCAAAAAACCAGAGATAACAAAGAAGATGTCAACGCCAACAAAGCCACTCGCTAAACCGGGCACGCCCGCATGAAACAGCAAGACGGAGGCAATCGCGACGCCTCGTAGTCCATCGATATCTGGGCGATAGTTGGCCATGTCAGCTATCGCTCACAGCGCTTCGATCAAGAAAAAGGCCCGCTCCAACAAGTTGAGAGCGGGCCGTTTTCAAGCGGAAACTGCTCAGTGTGGGCCTGAGCCAGCACCCCAGACGTAGATGCAGGCGAATAGGAACAGCCAGACCACGTCAACGAAGTGCCAGTACCAAGCGGCCGCTTCAAAGCCGAAATGCTGCTGTGGTGTGAAGTGGCCCTTCAAGGCGCGGAACAAGCAGACGGCCAGGAAGATGGTGCCGATCAACACGTGGGCGCCGTGGAAGCCGGTCGCCATGAAGAATGTTGCGCCATAGATGTGGTTGCTGAAAGTGAACGCGGCATGGCCGTATTCGTACACTTGGCAAGCCGTAAACAACGCGCCGAGGATGACGGTGAGCGTCAGACCCCAGATCAGACCCTTGCGGTCGTTCTTAAGCATCGCGTGATGCGCCCAGGTCACTGTGGTACCTGACAGCAGCAAGATCAACGTGTTGACCAGCGGCAGGCCCCACGGGTCGAAGGTCGCCTTGAACGCATCGCCAGCGGGCTTCGGTGGCCAGACGCCGCCGGTCAGAGCATTACGCTCGACCATGCCGATAACCTGCTTAGAGTTCTCCAGCTGCCAGACCTGGCCCGGATAGAACGAGGCGTCGAAGTAGGCCCAGAACCATGCCACGAAGAACATGATTTCCGAGGCGATGAACATGATCATGCCGTAGCGCAGATGGATCGAGACCACCGGCGTGTGATCACCCTTGTGCGCTTCGATGATGACATCGCGCCACCACATGTAGGCGACTGCGGTAACGGCGGCGAAACCGACGAAGAATACCGTCGGCCCCTTCAGGCCGAAAAGCCCTTCGGTGCCGTTGGTGCCAACGGTGCGCATCCAGATGACGGCTCCGACCGCCATGATAAAGGCCCCAATCGAGGCGGCAAGCGGCCAAGGGCTCGGATCGACAAGGTGGTAGTCGTGATGCTTGACATGACCATGCCCGTGGGCGTCATCTGCGTGTGAATGTCCGTCGGCCATGTGCCCTCTCCGTAATCGCAAATTGTAGTTTCGTGGTACCGCGCCTCAAAAGCGCCATCAAGAACCTTTGATTGACTTACCCTGCGGCAAACCCGGCGCAGCGGGGATATTGGGAGCTTTTTCCGCCGTCTTTGGTCGCACTTTCGGGTTATCAACCGGGAAGAACGTATAGGACAGCGTGATTTGGCCGATGTGGGCCGCGTCCTTGTCCTTGACCATCGCCGGATCAACGAAGAACGACACCGGCATATCCACTGATTCGCCTGGCTCCAGTAGCTGCTCAGTAAAGCAGAAGCACTCAAGCTTGTTGAAATAGGCGCCGACCTGATCAGGCGTCACATTGAACGATGCCGTGCCAACGACCGGCTTCGACGAGTTGTTGGTCGCGCGGTAGAACGCCAGCAACGTCTCGCCAAACTTAACCGTGACTTCGCGCTGCACCGGTTCAAACGTCCACGGCAGGTTTGGTCCGACGGTCGAGTCGAACCGGACGGTAACCGTGCGCTCCAGCACGATGTCTGAGGCCTTGGTGGCGCGCTGGGTGGTGCCGCCGAAGCCGGTTACCTGGCAGAACATCTGGTAAAGTGGCACCGCCGCGAAGGCGAGGCCCAGCATGAACAGCGCACTGCCAGCAGCGATGCTGCCGACTTTGCGGTGGCGGCGCGATAACTCCGGATTGGTTGGCTGGCGGCTCATGCAAGTCCTCCTTCATTCAACCACTCAATAGGGCCGGTTGACGACCTGGCTGCCAAGACGAACAATGGTCGCA
>JAYSVA010000046.1:0-10799 GCA_043718785.1 Hyphomicrobiaceae bacterium | reverse complement strand
TCTCCCCTTCTCGTCATGGCCGCGAAGGCGGCCATCCACGACAGCAGGCCGCAGGCTCAGTGTGAATTGTACGGATTAGCCGCGCGGCAAATGTGATTTTTTTCCTTCAACACCATAGGGTTGAAGCTTGTCGTGGATGGCTGCCTCCGCGGCCATGACGAGAATGTGGGGATTTGGCCTCGCATTCGCTCGGCCAAATCCCCGTCGGCAGCGTTACTGTGGCCAAGATGTGTGAATCCGGTAGCCTCAAGGGGGAGGAGGCGAAATCCGGGAGGGCGGAGCAAGACTTAACGCCATATACGATTGCCCTGCCTTTGATGGGGGAAGGTGGCCAAAGGCCGGATGGGGGTGCTGCGACGGCCAAGCATTGGATCGCCGTGCGGGGCGAGGGCGCGCGGCATTGCAAGCGCTTGGGTAAGGGCTTAAGAGCGCGCCAGATCATTCAACAGCGACTCAAGTCGCGCCATCATCTGGATAGCCCCATGCGTCTTTCCCGCTACTTCATGCCCGTTATGCGCGACACGCCGAAAGAAGCCGAAATCGTCTCGCATCAGCTGATGCTGCGCACCGGCATGGTCAAACAGGCGTCATCCGGCATCTATTCGTGGCTACCGCTCGGCTACAAGACGCTGATGAAGATCGACCGCATCGTCCGCGAAGAGCAGAACCGCGCCGGGGCCATCGAAGTGCTGATGCCGACCATCCAGTCCGCTGATCTGTGGCGCGAGAGCGGCCGCTATGAAGCCTACGGCAAGGAGATGCTGCGCATCACCGACCGCCACGAGCGCGAGATGCTGTACGGCCCGACCAACGAGGAGCTGATCACGCAGATCTTCCGCGATGGCATCAAAAGCTACAAGGACATGCCGCGCAATCTCTATCACATCCAATGGAAGTTCCGCGACGAGGTCCGCCCGCGCTTCGGCGTGATGCGCGGCCGCGAATTCTTGATGAAAGACGCCTACTCGTTCGACATCTCGGTCGAGGCGGGCAAGGCCTCGTACAACCGCATGTTCACGGCTTATCTGCGCACGTTCGCCCGCCTCGGCCTGAAGGCGATCCCGATGGCCGCTGATACCGGCCCGATTGGCGGGGATCTCAGCCATGAGTTCATCATTTTGGCGTCGACCGGCGAGAGCCAAGTGTATTGCCACAAGGACCTGATCGACGGCGCGATCCCGCCCGCCGACACCGATTTCGATGGCGATCTGACCCCGGTGATCAAGCGCTGGACGTCACTCTATGCCGCCACCGACGAGAAGCACGACGCCGCCAAGTTCGACGCTGATGTACCAAAGGATAAGCAGGTATCCGCGCGCGGCATCGAAGTCGGTCACATTTTCTTCTTCGGCACCAAGTACTCCGAGCCGATGGGCTGCAAAGTACAGGGACCGGATGGCAAAATGATCGCGGTGCAGATGGGCTCCTACGGGGTCGGCGTGTCGCGTCTCGCAGGCGCGATCATCGAAGCTTGCCACGACGATGCGGGCATCGTTTGGCCGATTGCTGTCGCGCCGTTCGAAGTCGGCCTGATCAACCTGAAGGCGGGCGATGCGGGCACCGATGCCGCCTGCGCTGACCTCTACAAACAGCTCGAAACTGCTGGGATTGACGTGCTCTACGACGACACCGACGAACGCGCTGGTGGTAAGTTTGCCACCATGGACCTGATCGGCCTGCCGTTCCAGCTCATCGTCGGCCCGAAGGGCGTCAAGTCAGGCGAAGTCGAAGTCAAAGACCGCAAATCCGGCGAACGCCTCACCATGCCCCCAGACGCCGCCGTCAAGAAGCTCGTGGAGGCAGTCACGAAGGGACGAGTGTTGGCCTAACTCGGCAGATTTCCCACCCTCAGGTGTCATCCTGGGCCTTGTGCCCAGGACCCACGGTGAAACGGGGGAGCGATGACCGAAGAGTTTGCAGCTGTGACGTGGCGATTTTGAGTTCGTACTTCGCGGATGGGTGGGTCCTCGGTACAAGCCCGAGGATGACACCGATGGGTGTTGGCCCCGCCGACGTATTGCAATGATGTTGGCAAGGAATTCTGACTTATGACTGACGCAACGACGACTGAGACGACGGACACCAAGGCGTTTGCGCCATTTGAGTGGATGTTGGCGTTGCGCTACCTCCGGGCGCGGCGGAAGGAGGGTTTTATCTCCGTCATCGCCGGGTTCTCGTTCTTAGGGATTCTGCTCGGCGTGGCGACGCTGATCATCGTCATGGCTGTCATGAATGGTTTCCGCAATCAGCTGTTCGAGAAGATCCTCGGCCTGAACGGCCATGCCGTCGTCTACAAGCTCGCCTCAGTTGGGCCGTTTGATGATTATGACGACGTCTCCAAGCGGCTGGCGAAAATTCCGGGCATCAGAAGTGCGGTGCCGCTGATCGAAGGGCAGGTGATGATTTCATCGCCGTCGAATGCGCTCGGCGGGCTGGTGCGTGGCATGACGGAAGCGGGCATCACCACCTTGCCGCTGGTCTGGAACAACGTGCTGATGGGCAGCCTCAAAGGCTTCGATCAGCAGGACGGCATCGCTATCGGCACGCGGCTGGCGCAGGCGCTGAATGCCAAGTTGGGTGACAGCATCACGTTGATCTCGCCACGCGGGGCCGACACGCCGTTCGGCCGCACGCCCCGTTCAAAACCCTACAAGATCGCTGCTCTCTTCGAGATGGGCATGTCCGAATACGACCGCACCATGGTGTTTATGCCGATGGGTGAAGCCAAGCGCTTCTTTAACCGGGGCGACACCGTTGACGTGCTGGAAGTCGTCGTCGCCAGCGCCGAGAAGGTCGAGGACAGTATCAAGTTGATGGAGAAGGAGGCAGGCGACAGCTTTGCGTTCTCCTCCTGGAAGCAGCGCAACGCCTCGTTCTTTACGGTGCTTGAAGTCGAGCGGACGGTGATGTTCATCATTCTGTCACTGATCATCTTGGTGGCAGCGCTCAACATCATCTCCGGCATGATGATGTTGGTGAAGGATAAATCCCGCGACATTGCCGTGTTACGCACCATGGGCGCCACTAAAGGCTCGATGATGCGGGTGTTCCTGATCACCGGCGCGTCGATCGGCGTCGTCGGCACGTTTGCGGGGCTGATCGTCGGCATTCTGTTCTGCTGGCGCATCGAGGAAATCCGCCAATTCGTGCAGTGGATGACCAGCACGACGCTGATGGACCCGTCGGTCTATTACCTGACGCGGTTGCCGGCCGACATCAACATCAAAGAAACCGCTGGCATCGTGCTGATGGCCCTGGCGATCTCGGTGCTGGCAACGCTCTATCCATCGTATCGGGCATCAAAACTCGATCCCGTCGAAGCGCTGCGGTATGAATAGGGAAGGCGAGGGGCGTTGCCCCTTCGATCCCCACCAAGGACTAGTCCTTGGAACCATTTTGAGGCGATCCGATGCGCGATGCGATGATTGAGCCGGTATTGAAGCTTGAAGGCGTGATGCGGGCGTTCGGCGATGGTGACACGCAAATCCGCGTGCTCAACGGTGCGGCCGCGACGCTGTATCCGGGCGAGGCCGTCGCGCTAGTCGGGCCGTCGGGGGCGGGCAAGTCGACGCTGCTGCACGTCGCCGGGCTGCTGGAGACGCCGGATGCAGGCCAAGTGCTGGTCAACGGGCGGGATTGCGCGCGCATGTCAGACGATGAACGCACCCGCGTGCGGCGCATCGAGATGGGCTTCGTCTACCAGTTCCATCAGCTGCTGCCGGAGTTCTCGGCGCTGGAGAACGTCGTCATCCCGCAGTTGATCCGGGGCAAATCGAAGGCCGCCGCCGAAGCCCGCGCAACCGAGCTGCTGTCCAACCTCGGCCTGGAAAAGCGCCTCACCCATCGCCCTGCCGAGCTTTCCGGTGGCGAGCAACAGCGCACGGCCATCGCCCGCGCCCTAGCCAACTCGCCGAAGCTGCTGCTGGCCGATGAACCGACCGGCAACCTCGACCCAAAAACCAGTGAATACGTGTTCCAAGCACTGATCGAGATGATCGAGCAGACAGGGGTCGCCGCCCTGATCGCCACCCACAATCTCGAGTTGGCATCACGGATGCATCGCACCCTACGGCTGGAAAACGGCCTACTGGTCGATGTGACGAAGCCGAAATGAATGCGGAGAGCTGGGGGGGAAGCGATGGGCTCACGCCGGGCATACGGGTGGCTGTTGTCTGGCCTGCTGATAGCGGCATCGTCCCTGTCAGCTCCCGCCCACGCCTTACCACCAAGTCCTCAGGCCCGGATTACGGTCGATGGCGTCATCCGCGACTACCGGTTGTTCCGCCCTCCCGGCACCTTCGGCAAAGCATTGCCAACCGTATTCATGCTGCACGGCGCGACGGGCACGGCCGTTCAGATCGAAGAATACGTCGGCCTGACAGCAGTCGCCGCCCGCGAAGGCTTCGCCATCGTCTACCCTCAGGGCGTCGGGCGCGGCTGGAATGACGCGCGGGCGGGCAAATCCCGGCTCGCCCCCAATGCCTCAAGCGCCGATGATGTGAAATTCCTCAATAGCCTCACCGATGAACTGATCGCCAAGGGCCTAGCCGATCCGAAGCGCATCTATATCGCCGGACTGTCAAACGGCGGCTTTATGGCAATGCGGATCGCCTGCGAAGCACCGGAACGATTCGCAGCGTTCGCGCCCATCATGGCCTCCGCGCCGCTCAGTGCCGCCACCGCTTGCCGTCCGAAACGCCCAACGCCCGTGCTGCTGATCAACGGCACCAATGATGGTCTGGTGAAGTTTTCCGCCAAGGATGCAGCCGGGCAGGGCAACTTTGGTGCGGTCGAGCTGGCAGCGTTCTGGGGCCAGCGGAACGGCTGCAAAGGTTTCGCCGATGAAGCGCAGCCGGACCTCGATCCGAAAGACAACTCCACCGTCTCGGCCCGCCGCTACTCTGGCTGCCCGGCCACCGGCGGGGTTGAACTGTTCACGGTTACGGGCGGCGGACATCAGCCGCCGTCGCGCAGCGAAGTCCGCGACTACCCCATGCTCTCGCGTATGCTTGGCGTCCGCAACCACGATATCGATACGGCGGAAACGGTCTGGGCGTTCTTTAAACGGCACAGCCAATAGAAGCGGCACAGCCAGTAGCGTTACAGACCAGCTCAGATCTGGAAAGCTTATTGCGCATAGTCCTGCTGTGCACTACTTTCGTCGAATGCGCAGGAGCTGTCACATCAGATTGTTGAAGTCCGCCGTGTTTTTTGGGCTGCTTGCTGTCGTTGCACCCGCAGTCGCTCAAGACACGGCCCCGCGCCAGCGCAACTGGCCCTCGTCTGAGTATCACCGCAAGCTGGACGGCAACGGCAACATCATCCCCTGCCGCTGCCTGTTCAAAGACAAGTCGCATCCCCTTGGCACCACTGTCTGCATGAACACCCATAAAGGCACCGTCCTCGCCGAGTGCGACCTCATCCAGAACAACACATCCTGGGTTCCCACGGACGAGCCCTGCACGATTAGCCAGGTGCCAATCCCCCGGGATTTTGCACATCACAATTACCCCTTGAATAAGCAGGGGTTATCCACAAATTAAGTATTGCAATGGTGTGCCACGCGTCTAAGGATCGCCAATATCGCGGCCGTGTGTTGTACAGCCACGCGATGCTGGATCAACTGATATGCGCGGACATTCGGGTCCGGCGGCATGTGTAGGCAGCCCAGAGTTCCGCCGCAAACTTTTCCGCAGCTGGCCCCAAAACGCGGGCCCATTGGAGCTCCTCGTCCATCATGGCAACGCCTCCTGCCAAGACGAAAAAACCTAAGCGCCAGTCCGTGCGCTCCTGCCTCGGTCCCGTTGGTGATCTTGAGGCGCATCTGCCAGCCGAGTGGTGGCGCAAACTCTTCAACGCGCTGTACATCAAGACCGACGGCGACGTGGTCGAGAACAACGACAACACCCGCAAAGAAGTCGATTTCATCGTCAGTTCGGCCGCGATCCAGCCGCACAGCCAGATCCTCGATCTGTGTTGCGGCCAGGGCCGTCACTGCCTGGAACTCGCCCGTCGCGGCTTCAAGAACATCAACGGCGTCGACCGGTCCCGCTACCTGATCCGCCTCGCCAAAAAACGGGCGCAGAACGAGAGCCTGCAGGTTGTCTTTAAGGAGGGCGATGCCCGCAACCCGCGCCTGCCCGAGAACAGCTTTGACTGCGTTGCCATCATGGGCAATTCGTTTGGCTATTTCTCGAACAAAAAAGACGACGAGAAGGTGCTGACCATGGTCGGTAAACTGCTTCGTCCGACCGGCCAAATCGTGCTCGACATCACCGATGGCGCACATATGGCTGAGCACTTCGACAAGCGCTCCTGGGAGTGGATCGACGAGCACCATTTGGTCTGCCGCGAGCGCTCGATCAGCGCCGATGGCGAACGGCTGATCAGCCGCGAAGTTATCGTCCACGACGAAATGGGCGTTCTTGCCGACCAGTTCTATGCCGAGCGGCTCTACACGAAGGAAAGCATCACCAAGCTGCTGGAGAAGTGCGGCTTCCGCAATGTCCGGCATCACGGCATCGCCGAAGCATTGTCCGACCGCGACCAAGATCTCGGCATGATGGCGCGGCGCATCCTGCTGACCGCAGGCGCTCCGCAGGCGACCCGCAAGGTCAAAGGCAAGGTGCAACAGATCGACGTCACCGTGCTGATGGGCGACCCGCGCCTGCCCGATCAAGTCAAGCGCGGTGGCACGTTCAATCCGGAAGATCTTGACACGGTGCGCCGCCTCAAGGACGCGCTGTCGGAGCTGCCGAACTACAAGTTCCACTATCTCGACAACCACTCCACCCTGGAGCGCGATCTCGGCGCATTGCGCACGGACCTCGTGTTCAACCTGTGCGACGAAGGCTGGAACAACGACCCGTTCAAGGAACTGCACGTCCCCGCCATGCTGGACGTGCTGGCGATCCCCTACACCGGAGCCGCCGCGGGCGGGTTGGCTGCGTGCTACGACAAAGGGCTGGTCCGCGCCGTTGCCGCCTCGCTTGATGTGCCGGTGCCGCTGGAAACCTACGTCCGGCCAGGCGATCAGGGGGCAACCCTGCCATCCGTGTTCCCGGCGCTACTGAAGCCGAACCATGGCGACAGTTCCGTCGGCATCACCAAGGACGCGGTGGTCTACAACCAGGGGGCGCTGCTCGATTATCTGGAAAAGCTGCGCACCGAGTTCCCGCGCCGCCCGATCCTGGTGCAGGAATACCTGACCGGTGCCGAGTACTCTGTCAGCCTTGTCGGCAATCCGGACCAGGGCCTGCGCGCGCTGCCGATCCTGGAGGTCGATTTCACCAAACTTGATCCGGGCCTGCCGAAGATCCTCGGTTACGAGTCAAAGTGGGAGCCGGACAGCCCCTACTGGACCCAGATCAAGTACCACGAGGCGACGCTGCCCGACCACATCAGCGCCCAGATGATCGAGCACTCCGCCCGGTTGTTTGAGCGCCTGGGTTGTAAGGACTACGCTCGTTTCGATTTCCGCGCCGACGCTAAGGGCGAAGTCAAGCTACTCGAAGTCAACCCCAACCCCGGCTGGTGCTGGGACGGCAAACTCAACTTGATGGCCGGTTACGCCGGCTTCCGCTACTCCGAGCTGCTGCAACAAATCCTGACGGCAGCCGAGGAAAGACTGGGAATCGTGGCGAGGCCGCAAGTGGCGGTGCCGGAGCCAGCGGCTAAGGTTTGATGTGTGGGGACTGCACAGTCCCCACAGAAATCTTACTGGGTAGCCTTGCGTTTCAACGCGCTTCGTTCTACGTTTGTTCATTGGAACAATGGACGAGACAGACGGGGACTGATTGCCCATGAGCGGGTATTCGCTAGAACTGTGCGCAGGCGCAGGCGGGCAGGCATTGGGGCTCGAACGCGCCGGTTTTGACCACGCTGGCCTCGTCGAGATTGACACGGCCGCGTGCAACACGCTTCGACTGAACAGACCGAAGTGGACTGTTCACGAGGACGATCTCAATCTCTTCGATGGCCGCCTGTACAAAGGCATTGACCTCCTCGCCGCCGGCTTCCCTTGCCCGCCGTTTTCGATTGCTGGGAAACAATTGGGTGCCAGCGATGAGCGGGACCTTTTTCCGGCAGGTCTGCGGTTGGTCGATGAGATCAGACCAAAGGCCGTAATGATCGAAAATGTCCGAGGCATTCTGGCACCGGCATTCGCAGACTATCGAGCAACCATCGATAACCGGCTGAAATCACTCGGTTATGTGACGGCCTGGAAGTTGTTGAATGCGGCCGACTACGGCGTGGCGCAGCAACGCCAGCGTGTGGTGATCGTGGCGCTCAAGCAGCAGTTTGCTGCAGAATTCGTATGGCCCACACCAAAGAAAGCCCGCGTAAAGGTCGGCCCATTGCTGTTTGATTTACTTGCGGAAAACGGATGGCAAGGTGCTGAAGCTTGGCGTCGTCAAGCCGATGATATTGCTCCGACCGTCGTCGGCGGCTCCAAGAAACACGGCGGCCCAGACTTAGGACCGACGCGGGCACGAAAGGCTTGGGCCGAACTCGGCGTTGACGGAATCGGGATCGCCAACGAAGCCCCCCACATGGACTTCGAGGGTATGCCCAAACTCACCGTGCGCATGGTCGCCCGGGTTCAAGGCTTCCCGGATGATTGGCAGTTCTGGGGCAAGAAAACAGCGTCTTATCGCCAGGTCGGGAATGCTTTTCCGCCGCCGGTTGCGTTCGCCGTCGCTAAAGCAATCGCGAAGGCAACAGCCCGCCCCCCCCAACGGAAGGTCAGCGCCAAAGCTTGGCAAGCGGCGATGGTATAACCGGATGTCAGGCCCAAGATTCGGCGCTTCTATTGTCGATCAAGGGCATCCGGATTTTGCTCAATTGAGTGCGATCCGCGACGGCATCTCGCTCGCGACGAGTGGATCGCGGTCCGTTCAAGCTAAAATCTGCCCCCCTCACTCCCCAGCAGCCCTAGCAACCTACCCCACGTCATGTCCGGCTTGGACTTGGGCTAGGTAGGTGAGGCTGGCGTGCATGGCGGAGGCCATGTCGCGTAGGGCGGCGGCCCATTCGGCGGGTTGCTTGACCAACCCCTCGGCCCGGGCAGCGGCGTCTGCGACCAACCACGCGCCGACGGAAGCTGATGAGCCCTTCAGGGTATGCGTAGCGTCGCGCCAATCGCCTTCGGTTCGGGCCTTGACAAGCGACTCCATCATAATCGGGGCCTGGACGGCGAAAAGACCAATAATCTCAAGCTCCAGCTCGACATTGCCAAGCGTAAACCGGCGCAAGCGCGACAGATCAACAGGCGGCACGGACTTCGGCACGGCGCTGGCCGCCCCGCCAAACGGTTTAACCGCCGAGCGACGCTTCGCTAGATCCTGTGCGGGGTTCTGACGGATTGACACTGACATTGTGGTTCTCTGGAGACGTGACGTTCGCCAGAGTCTGGACCCAACGTCCTAAGGGCACGTAAACACCACATTCCCCTCGCAAAAATACCTCGCTCCGGCGTAGAAAAAGCCTATGCCACCATCGTTTAGCCTCAAACTTCCTGTAATCTGACACTATGGATTAGTGTCTGTCGAAAATAAGCTGGGATATCTCGACAGAAACACCATCGCGGTTGTGCCAAATGGATTGGGTTGGCCTATAAGGGAGGATGAACGGGTGGCAGTTGCCGCCTGATGTTCGCCCAAGCCAGTTGGCCACAGGCGCGTAAGTTGCATGCTTTTCGGCAAGTGCCGATGAGCACAAGCGTTTATGCGTGGTTTTGGTGGGGCTACCGCGCGTTATGTCGATTTTGTCCCACTTTTGAATATCCGCACCGCAAATTGGCGGCTTGGATTGGGGCAGGCGGCTGAATGGCTCAAGATCAAACATTGCAACGCATCAACCCGACGCCCCCACAGGATTTTTCCTTGCCGGGCTTACCAGGGATCAGTGCGAGCTCGACAGTTGTCGGTGGCCCTCTTGCTGGCCCGTCTGGCGGTCCGCCACCGTTGCCCGGCACAATCCCGGCTTGGCCGTCAACTCCGATGGATCTGCCCGCTGGCACGAGTCAGTTGCCGCCGTCATTGCAAGCGCATGTGCAGGCGCAAGCCCAGATGCAGGCCCAGATCAAACAAACTTCGCAACTGACCCCGCCGGCACTGCCAGCGTCAGCCGCTCAAGCAGCAAAACCTGCAGCGAAACCGGCCGTTGCAGCGCCACAGCCTGCAAACATCAACTCCGCCGACGCTGACTCGCCAGAGCGCCGCGCCGCCCGCCGTCGGCCGTCCGGCCCGACGCGTGGCCGTGTTGCCGCCAATGATGATGGCCCGTCGATCGGCGGCCTGATCTATGCGTTGAACCAGAAGCCATCGACCAAGCCGTTCAAGATCGCCGCCCTCGCCAGCGGCATCTGGATTGCGCTTTGCATCGGTTTCGCCTGGGTTTTGCTCGCACCGGACTTCTCAAGCGGCGGCGGTGTAATCAACGCCATCACAACCTCGCTCAGCCGTCCCGGCATCCTGACAGCCGTCGCAACGCTGTTTGGCCCGGTGGCCCTGCTCTGGTTCCTAAGCTTGTTGTCATGGCGGGCTGAGGAGCTGAAGCTCCGCGCCACCGCCATGACCGAAGTCGCCGTTCGTCTGGCTGAACCGGACCGGATGGCCGAACAATCCGTCGCGTCACTCGGTCAAGCCGTGCGCCGCCAGGTGTCGTTCATGAACGACGCCGTATCGCGCGCCCTCGGTCGCGCCGGTGAGCTGGAAGCGCTCGTCCACAATGAAGTCAGCGCCCTGGAACGCTCGTACCAGGAGAACGAACGCAAGATCCGCGGCCTGATCCAGGAA
>JAYSVA010000450.1:0-5987 GCA_043718785.1 Hyphomicrobiaceae bacterium | reverse complement strand
ATGTCAGCCTCCAGCTCCTTGAACATATTCATCAAGCTCGGCGGCGGCTTGACGCCCGGTTGCACACTGAACGCGAGCCCATGCGCCTGCCCCGCCCCGTGATACGGATCCTGGCCAAGGATGACAATGGAGACTTGCTCAAACGGCGTCAGCTCCAGCGCCCGGAACACTTGGTCCGCAGGTGGAAAGATCTTGTGTGCGGCGCGCTCGGTGGCCAGGAACGCCTCAAGCTTGGCGATGTAGGGGAGGGCAAGTTCGTCCGCAAGATGCGGCTGCCAGGAGGGCGAGATGAGGGAGGTGAGGTTGGGCATGTCTGAACTTCTCACCAGAGTAGTGGCGCTCCAAGCGTTGCCATCTTCCCGTCTGACGATACCAAGGTCATGTCTTCGATGATTGCCTGCGCCGCCAATAGTCGGTCGAATGGGTCGCGATGCGGCGCCTGCATGGACCCAGCACTTCGAACGTGGGCGACGGAGATCGCCAGCAGGGAAAAGCCCTCGTCGGCAAGCGCCAGTTCGAATTTTGCCAAGATTTCGTTCGCCTCAGGTAGTTTCCCTAAGCCAACTTTGATCGCAAGTTCCCAGGCTGTCGCAACGCTGATGTGAACCGTATTGCTGGGAGCGCTAATTGCCGATTTCGCGGCAGCTGACAGCCTCGGATTTTCGTTAAGCCACCAAATAAGCGTGTGCGTGTCGAGTAGCAATTTCACGCTTTCTCACCATACCAGAGCGCCAGCTCGTCCTCGGACATCGGCTCCAAAAGTGCGTCATCTGGGATGTTTAATCGGCCTTTCCAGCGGCCCGGTCGACGTTGCGGCGAGGATACTGCACCAGCGACGACGGTGAGCTTAACAGTGCCAATAGCAGCGTCGCTGATGCACACGTCCTCTCCCCGCACCGCGCGCTCTAGTAGCTCAACGAGGTGATCCTTGGCGTGGGCGAGATCGACGGTGTCCATGACGGCTCCTTGTGCGTCAATATTAGCAGAAATACACACTGCCGACCTTAGAGATAAAAAGTGGCTGAGGGGCAAACTTACTTAAGCTTGCCCTCGACAGCATCTTTAAGCTCTTCGAGAGCGCCAACTATATTGCTGTCATCAAAATCCGTTGTGTGGTTCGCTTGAATATCAGCGATTCCAGATAAAGTTTCCTTGATCTCCTTAAGCAAGGCGATGATCTCGTCAGCTTGATCTTCCCTCATGACCTCGCTCCCTTCGCCCCCCATCACCTTGTAAACTTCTTGAACTTGATGCGGTGCGGATCAACCGAGTGTTCGCCCAACCTACGCTTCTTATCCGCTTCGTAGTCGGCGAAGTTGCCTTCGAACCATTCGACGTGGCTGTCGCCTTCGAATGCCAAAATGTGGGTGGCGAGGCGGTCGAGGAAGAAGCGGTCATGCGAGATGACCACGGCGCAACCCGGGAAATCTTCCAAGGCGCTCTCCAGTGCCGACAGCGTTTCAGTGTCGAGATCGTTGGTCGGTTCGTCGAGGAGGAGCAGGTTGCCGCCTTCTTTCAGCATCTTCGCCAGATGCACGCGGTTGCGCTCACCGCCGGAAAGCAGCCCGACTTTCTTCTGCTGGTCGGCGCCTTTGAAGTTGAACCAGCCACAATAGGCACGGCTCGGGATTTCCTTCTTCTCGCCGAGCTTGATCATGTCCATCCCGCCGGAGATTTCCTCCCATACGGTCTTCTGATCACTGAGATGATCGCGGCTTTGATCGACGTAGCCGATCTTGACCGTCGGACCGATTTTGATCGAGCCGCCATCGGCCTGCTCAGCGCCGGTCAGCATTTTAAACAGCGTGGTTTTACCGGCGCCGTTCGGACCGATAACGCCGACAATGCCGCCGGGTGGCAGCTTGAACGACAGGCCGTCGATCAGCAGGCGGTCGCCGAATGCTTTCTGCAGGCCCTCGGCCTCGATGACGTTGCCGCCAAGGCGCGGGCCCGGCGCAATCTGGAAGCCAGCGGCTCCGACAGTTTCGCGGGCGGCTTCTTCGGCCAGCTTGTCATAGGCCTGGATACGGGCTTTGGACTTGGCTTGACGGGCTTTCGGGCTTGAGCGGATCCATTCGAGCTCGCGCTTGAGGGCGCGGGACTTGGTCTGCTCTTCACCCTTCTCGGTCTCCAGGCGCTTGGCTTTTTGTTCGAGCCAGCCGGAATAGTTGCCTTTGTACGGCACGCCTTGGCCGCGATCGAGTTCCAGCGTCCACTCGGTGATATTGTCGAGGAAGTAGCGGTCGTGGGTGACGAGGATGACGCAACCGGTATAGTCCTTGAGGAACTTTTCCAGCCATGCAACCGACTCTGCGTCCAAGTGGTTGGTCGGTTCGTCGAGCAGCAGAATGTCGGGCTTCGACAGCAGCAGGCGGGTCAGCGCGACGCGGCGCTTTTCACCGCCCGAGAGCTTTTCGACGCCTGAGTCGCCGGGCGGGCAGCGCAGCGCGTCGAGCGCCTGCTCGACCTGGGCGTCGAGATCCCACAGGTTGGCACTATCGATCTCGTCCTGAAGTTTCGCCATTTCGTCGGCGGTTTCGTCAGTGTAGTTGGCGGCGATCTCGTTGTAACGATCCAGCAGCGCTTTCTTCTCGGCCACGCCCTCCATGGCGTTTTCGAGCACGGTTTTGGTGGTGTCGAGTTGCGGCTCCTGGGCCAAATAGCCAACGCGGATGCCGTCAGCCGCCTCGGCCTCGCCGACGAAATCGTCGATCTGCCCGGCCATTACCTTCAGCAGCGTCGATTTACCGGCGCCGTTCAGACCGACCACACCGATTTTCGCACCGGGCAGGAACGACAGCGAGATGTCCTTCAGCACCGTCTTGCCGCCCGCATAGGTCTTGGACAGCTTGTGCATGTGGTAGACGTATTTATGAACAGCCATGGCGGCTTGAACCTTTCGCGGGGGAATGAGGGTGGCCGCCTTGTAGCGCGGGCTGTGCGAAAGGTCGAGAGTCGCGTTTGCACTTGGTAACGGGTCTGGCTTGGCCTGATCCACGACTTACGTTACACCCTGCAAAAGCGAGGGTGAGATGGCCAAGACTGCAGCAAAACCGACGAAATCGACACTTTCCGGCATTCTGCCATCGCAGGCGATCCGGGCGGCGATCCATGATGGTTTGATCGTGCTGGATATTCCGCCGGGACCGAAGCAGCTGCAGCCGGCGAGCCTTGATTTGCGGCTGGGGCAAGTCGCGCATCGGGTGCGGGCAAGCTTTTTGCCCGGACCAGGTAGTCAGGTTGGCGAGAAGCTGAAGGAGCTGCACCTCCACACCTTCGATCTGACCAAGGGCGCGGTGCTGGAAACCGGGTGCGTTTATATCGTGCCGCTGATGGAAAGCCTGAAGCTGCCCGCGCACATTTCGGCCGCCGCCAACCCGAAAAGCTCGACCGGGCGGCTGGATGTGTTTACCCGCGTGATTGCCGACGGGGTCAGCGCCTTCGATCAGATCCCGGTGGGTTACGATGGCCCGCTGTACGCCGAAATCTGCCCGCAAACGTTCCCGATTGTCGTGCGGCGCGGCTCGACGTTGAGCCAGCTGCGGCTGCGCTGTGGCGAGCCGCAGGTCAACGATGCCGATCTGAAGGCGCTGCACAAAGAGCAGATGCTGGTGAAGGGCGGCGTCGAGAACATCGACAACGGCATTGCGCTGTCGGTGGACCTGATCGGCGATGCCAAGGGGCTGATCGGCTACCGCGCAAAACGGCATACAGCGCTGGTCGATGTGGATGTGTCCGGTGCCTGTCCGATTGCGGATTTCTGGGAGCCGATCTACGCCGACGCGAAAAAACGCCTGATCCTCGATCCCGATCAGTTCTACATTCTGGCCTCAAAGGAGGCGGTGCACGTGCCGCCGCAGTACGCCGCCGAGATGATGCCGTTCAACCCGCTGGTCGGCGAATTCCGCGTGCACTATGCCGGCTTCATGGACCCCGGCTTCGGCCACGCGGCGGTCGGCGGCTCAGGTGCGCGCGTGGTGCTGGAGGTCCGCAGCCACAAGGTGCCGTTCGTGCTCGAAGACGGCCAGATCATCGGCCGCCTGATCTATGAGCGCCTGACCGAAGCCCCCGACACCCTCTACGGCCAAGATTTGGGCAGCAACTATCAGGGCCAAAGCCTGAAGCTGTCGAAGCATTTCAAGTGAATTGCTCGGACTTGCTCGTAGGGCGGAAAAGCCCTCTTGCGCCTTCCGCCGCGACTGGGCGCGGACGGACATGTTGTGCACCGATAAGCAGCAAGTGAAGTGCGAGCGGATAGACGGCGGAAGGCGCAAGGGGGCTTTTTCGCCCTACGGTTACGTCCCCCACGTCCGTTCCAGCACGGCCAGCCAGTTGCCGTGAGTGAGTTTGGCCAACGTCACATCGTCGTAGCCGTGTTTGCGCATGGCGGCTGTGAGCTTGGGCAGGCCGCTGACGTCACCGATGGCGCGGGGGATCATGGCGCCGTCGAAGTCTGAGCCGAGGCCGACGTGATCGACGCCGACTTTGGCGATCAGATGATCGAGGTGGCGCAGCATCACCTCGAAGGGCGTATCGGCGTTGCGGCGGCCATCCGAATTGAGGAAACTCGTCGCGAAGTTGAGCCCGACCATGCCGCCACTCGCGGCGATGGCGGCCAGCTGCTTGTCGTTCAGGTTGCGCGAATGCGTGCAGATCGCGTGGACGTTGGAGTGCGTCGCGATCAGCGGTTTGCGGCTAATTTTGGCGACATCCCAGAAGCCTTTTTCGTTGAGGTGCGACAGGTCGATGGCGATGCCGCGCTCATCGCAGTGGCGCACCAGGGTTTTGCCCAGATCAGTCAGGCCCGGGCCGGTATCACCGGTGGAGGGATAGCGGAACGGCACGCCGTGGCCGAACAGGGTTGGGCGGCTCCACACCGGGCCGATGGAGCGCAAGCCCGCTTCATACAACACGTCGAGGTTGTGCAGGCCTGCATCAATCGGCTCGGCACCCTCGATATGCAGCACGGCGGCGATCACGCCTGTCGCCAAACAGGCACGGATTTCAGCGGCGGTGCGACAGACCTTAACACGGCCTTCGGAGGCGCGCTCGATGCGGAACAGGATCGCTGCCATCGCCATCGCGACGGGCAGCGCCTCATCTGCCGTCATCTGTGGGGGCAGCGGTTCGTCGTATGCGGGTTTGTCGGCGGGATCGGGCGCGTCGGCACGGCCAATCCGGTCATCGGACGGGATGAAGATGGCGAACATGCCGCCGCCCATCCGGCCCTTGATCATCCGCGGCAGGTCCATCTGGCCCTCGCCGTCGCCATTGATGAACTCGTGCTCGACGCCGGGTCTCGCTTTGCGGAATAATCGCAGCAACACGTCGTTATGGCCGTCGAACACGACGTCAGCAGCAATTTTGGGCATAAGGGACAGGCTCCTGCGGCGAGCGCTTCAAGTCGCTCCTGTCACGTCACCATAGCGGACTTGCCAAAAATCGCCTAGGTGCGGACCACGTTTATTGAAAACGCGGTCCGCACCTAGGTCGCTGATAAGGCGTGCTTCTTATCGGAAAACCGGTTCCCACTTTTCCGGAAGCACGCTAGGTGAAGCACTCAAAATGCGAGACTGCCTCCACACTGACGGAGAATTCCTGTGAGTGGCTATACCCCAACCATCATTGGCCTGCTGCTAATGGGCCTGCCGCCGATCATTCTGGCCTATATTGCCTTGCGCAAGCAGAAGCCGGTGTTCTATTTCGCCGTGGCGCTGATCCTGATGGGGCTTGGCTACATGGCGACAACGCCGACGCCGACTGGCCTTGCACGCGCGGTGCTGGGGCAGCGGATGTAAGGCGTTCGTCCCTTGTAGGTTGGGTCAAGCTTTTCGCGCGACCCAACAACTTCGACACCACCCGTGGATCGTTGGGTCGCGCAATTGGGCTTGACCCAACCTACGCGTCACGTTTCGTCCTTTCCGCCCCTAAGGCCTTAAAATGTCCGAACTTCTCCTTGAACTGTTCTCCGAAGAAATTCCCGCGCG
>JAYSVA010000449.1:0-6021 GCA_043718785.1 Hyphomicrobiaceae bacterium | reverse complement strand
GTCGTCGGCCCCCGCAGCGCGGGCTGGGGTGCAGCCTGGCTGGCATAAGGCGAGGCGGTGGTCATTGGCGGGAGCCTAAACGGGGGTTGAGCTATCGGAGCGGGCAGTCGTACCGGACGTCGAAGTAGCGCGGTTTGTCTCGTCATATCAGGACCCTACATTTTTCTCAATCACTCATACGGAGGCATTGCCACGTGGCCCTGCGGCAACACGGAGACGGGAAGTCGGCAAAACTCGGCTGTTTGCAACCTTGATTGAACCAACCGCTGCCGATAGACGATGGTACCAACAGAGCTAGTGTCGTATTGCCTTGTGCAATCGGCCATAAAACGCTGCCAACGGGGCAAAAGGGAAAGATCATGGACGCATTAATGGGGGGGATGAACCCCGCTGAGTTCTGGCCAGCTCTAAGCCAGATCATGTTGATCAACTTGATCTTGTCCGGTGACAACGCCGTCGTCATCGCGCTCGCCTGCCGTGGCCTGCCAGAACATCAGCGCAAATGGGGCATTCTGCTCGGCGCAGGCGTTGCCATCGCCATGCGCATTGCCTTCACCGGCGTTGCCATGCAGCTGCTGTCCTATCCTTGGTTGATGCTGATCGGCAGCCTCCTGCTGTTCTGGATTGCGATCCAATTGATTGTCGAAGACGGCGAAGAGAAAGACATCGCCGAAGCCAGCAACATCTGGGGCGCTGTCCGCACCATCGCCATCGCCGATCTGGTGATGAGCCTCGACAACGTCGTCGCCGTTGCCGCCGCCGCGAAGGGCAACTGGTCGCTGATCATGATTGGCCTCATCACCTCCATGCCGCTGATCATCTTCGGTGCCACCCTGGTTATGTGGTTGTTGAGCAAAATGCCGATCCTAGTTTGGGCCGGTGCCGCACTGCTTGGCTTCATTGCCGGTGAACTCATCGTTGCCGATCCGGGCGTGCTCGGCCTGATCAAAGCCAACATGCCGCAAATCGTCGACGCCAAGACGGGGGCCGTACTGTCATCGATCAAGTATGGTGCCGCCATCGGTGGCGCTGTGTTCGTGGTCGTGGTCGGCGCGATTATTCGCGCCATGCACAAAAAGAAACCAGCACACGCCTAAGCGTGCTGGTTCAAAAAACGGGGCGGAACAACCATGTTCCGCCCCGTTTGCGTTTGTCGCCCTCGTTGTCCCCTCAAGGCCGCGACGGCACCATCAGTACAGCCTCGCCATCGAGCACGAGTTTGCCATCGACACGGCATTCGCAGGCGAAACGCGCACGTTTTTTGCCCGGTAGCAGGTCGATCACCCGCACCACCGTCGTAACGGTATCGCCAACCCGCACCGGCCCCTTGAAGTTCAGCGTCTGCGAGATGTAGATCGCTCCCGGCCCCGGCAGCCGCATGCCAAACACCGCCGAGATGTAGCTGGCGGTCAACATGCCATGCGTAATGCAGCCCTTGAACCGGGTCTGGCTGGCATAGGCGTCGTCAAGGTGGAGTGGGTTGTGATCGCCAGAGATGGCGGCAAACTGCGTAACATCGGTCGCCTGGACTTGGCGGATGTCACTGGCCTCGTCGCCAACTGCCAGATCTTCCAAGAAAACGCTGGCCGGTCGTGTCAATTGCGTCGTCATTCCCACCTCTTCGCATCACAGGTGGTATTATACACTAGCACACCCGTTTGAGCGTGACGCTACCCATCTGTACTCAGGGTTAACGAAATTGGTTAAGTTTTCGCCCGCTCCCCGCATCGAGTTCTTGCTATCCAGGCTTCTCCCTTTTGCGGGAGGTGAGCGCCCAAAGAACACCCCAACTCACGCGACAGATCCGCCCGGCAGGGCAAAACCCCATCCTCACGCGTTCCCGGAATCCGTTTCGAGCGCAGCTCGATCCGGATGTCCGGGATCTTTACAGCTCAGTGTGAGGCGGGATTTAGCCCACCGGGACCGGTAAAGACCCCGGACATCAGAACAGCACGAGCGCTGATCTGATTCCGGGGACGCGTGAGGATGGGATGTTGCCTGCCCTACAGGGGCGGAGGATGCGAAACCTGCAAATTATTGCCAGTTGACGCTCATGCAATCGCCCGGCTGGACCAATAAGGCGCGGTCCCGTAAGTACAGCCAAATTGTACATTACCGGTTCAATCGCAGCAGAGACCACGCCATGTTCGACATCAAATGGATCCGTGACAACCCGACGGCGTTTGACGCAGGCCTGAAGGCGCGGAACATCACCGATCCCAAAATGATGTCGGCGCATCTGATGGAACTCGATGAAGCGCGCCGCAACAACCTCAAGACCTTGCAGGACGCCCAGGCACGGCGGAATGCGGCCTCTAAGGAGATCGGCAAGGCCAAGGCGGCGAAGGATGACGCCACCGCCAACACTTTGATGGCCGAAGTTGCCAGCCTGAAAGACCTGCTGGCCAAGGGTGAGGACCAGGAGCGGGCCGACGAAGCCGCGCTGCAGAAGGCGCTCGAGGTGATCCCTAACCTACCGCTGGACGAGGTGCCGAAGGGCAAGGATGAGCACGACAACGTCGAGGTGCGCAAAGTTGGCACGCCGCCGAAATTGGGGTTCGCGCCAAAACAGCATTTCGAGCTCGGCGAAGCCTTGGGGATGATGGATTTCGAGACGGCGGCGAAAGTCTCCGGTGCCCGCTTCGTGTTCCTGAAAGGCCCGCTCGCCCGCCTCGAACGCGCTATCGCCCAGTTCATGCTCAACCTGCATACGGGTGACGCGAACGGGCAGCTGGGTGGCTATACCGAAGTCAACCCGCCACTGCTGGTCAAGGACCACGCGGCATATGGGACTGGGAACTTGCCGAAGTTTGAAGCGGATCTCTTTCAGACGCTCAAATGGGAACCAGGCACACCATCGTTTTTAGATCAGTTGCAGAACTTTTTCGAAGGCGGTGACGATGCCGGATTTGACCGCGTCAACAAAATGGTAGGCGACAAGCGCGGGAAAGATCTCACTGCACGCGAAGCGTATAAGGGCGTTTACACCGCGCTCAAAGACCATATTCCTGCGATTGAAAAGTCTTATTCAGACATAAGGAATCCGAGAGACCGCTTCTGGCTCACCCCCACCGCCGAAATTCCCCTCACCAACATGGTCCGCGAATCCGTCTTGGACGAAGCCAAGTTGCCGATGCGACTGACGGCTTGCACGCCGTGTTTCCGGTCGGAAGCCGGGTCGGCGGGGCGGGATACGCGGGGCATGATCCGCCAGCATCAGTTCACCAAAGTGGAGCTGGTCTCGATCACCACGCCGGAGATGGCGCTGGCCGAGCATGAGCGGATGACCGCCTGCGCCGAGGAGGTGTTGAAGCAGCTGAAACTGCCGTTCCGCACCGTGCTGCTGTGCACCGGTGACATGGGGTTCGCCAGCCGCAAAACCTACGACATCGAGGTCTGGCTGCCCGGCCAGGACGCTTATCGCGAAATCTCCAGCTGCTCGGTCTGCGGCGATTTCCAGGCCCGCCGCATGGGCGCGCGCTACCGCCCCGCAGGCAAGGACGCCAAGGGCAAAGACCACGATATCGCCTACGTCCACACCCTCAACGGCTCAGGGCTAGCCGTTGGCCGCACCCTCGTCGCGATCATGGAGAACTACCAGCAGGCCGACGGCAGCATCCTGGTGCCCGACGTACTGCTGCCCTACATGGGCGGCAAAACCAAAATCGAACGCGCCAGTTAACAATTCGTGCACCATTCCGGGACGGGGTGGCTCCAAATTTGGTTTGATCCCGTCTCCCCGTCCTTCCGGGGAGAGGGCTAGGGTGAGGGGCGGCCACTTGTTCTGAGCCAGCTGCCGCCCCTCTCCCCGATCCTCTCCCAGGGCAATTCAATTCTCCGCCCCCTCCTCACGCCTCCCCGGAATCAGATCAGCGCTCGCGCTGTTCTGATGTCCGGGGTCTTTACCGGACGCCTTGGGGCTAAATCTCGCGTCACATTCAGCCGGAAAGATCCCGGACATCCGAGTTGAGCTTCGCTCGAAACGGATTCCGGGAACGCGTGAGGATGGGTTTTGCCAAGAACTGAATCGCCCCCGGCCCTTGGCACCATTTATGCTTGATCGGTTGCAGGCACTTACTGCCGCACCGATCAGGATGACGACCATGGCACTTAGCTGGCAACCCGACGAAGACGTGACACCGACCCCGCGCGATGTCGAAAACATGGCTTGCGTGCTCGAAGGGCGGCACGGCCTGTTCGCGGCCGAAGTCGCCGACTTCTTCTCATCGATCCACAGCCAGAGTGGCGATGCTGGCCGCACCTGGGCCTGGGCGGGCGTTGCCGAAACCGTGCGCCAGCGCCAACGCCAGCGCATGCAGACGATGGAACATTGACGCCAATCGTGCGTGCGATGAATAAAAGTTTAACCCAAACGCTCTAATCTTAGTGGTGAAGACCAGTCTTGCCCCACCGGGGAAACGCCGCTGCCGCCAGGACTACACGCCCAGGACCCCACTTGCGATGACGTCGCCGCACTCGAGCGCTGCTCCCCTAACTGCTGGCTTCAGTTCGCAGATCCGCGCCTGGGTCAATGGAGCCGTCGAAATGCTGCGAAGTGAGGACGATCGCGCCCGCACCCAGCGTGATGTGCTGCTGGCCTTCTCCGTACGGGTCGCCAGCGCCGCTATTCTCTACCTTTCCCAGGTTATATTGGCCCGTTGGATGGGCAGCTTTGAGTACGGCATCTACGTCTTCATCTGGACCTGGGTACTCATTCTTGGCGGCCTGTCACACGGCGGCCTGTCGATGGCGATGATCCGGCTGCTGCCGCATTATAAGGAAAAAGGCGAACTCGACCTGCTGCGCGGCCTGATGTGCGGCGGGCGGATCGCGGCGGTTGTCATGGCAACCATGGTCGCCTGCCTCGGTGGAATTGGCTTGTGGTTGCTCGGCGCGCGCATCTCCAGCCCCTACGTCTGGCCAGCTTATCTCGCCCTGGTCTGCCTGCCGATGTATACCCTGACCGATGTGCAGGATGGCATCGGACGCGGCCAGCGCTGGATGGCCGTTGCCTTGATCCCCCCTTACCTGTTGCGCCCGCTGCTGGTGTTAGCCGCCATGTTCGCGGCCCACGAACTGGGCATGCCGATGGACGCCCGCACCGCTGCGGCAGCCGCCATTGTCGCGACCTGGGGGGCCGCCATTGTGCAGATCGTCCTGGTCCGCCGTGCCCGCGCTGCCGAAATTCCGGTCGGCGCTGAAGCTTACGATTTCCCCACTTGGTTCAAAACCGCTCGCCCGCTGCTGGTCATTGGCGGCTGCGACATTGTTCTGCAGAACGTCGATATCATCGCGATTTCGCGCTATCTCGGCCCGACCGACGTCGCCATCTATTACGCTGCGGCCAAGACCATGAGCCTGGTGATGTTCGTGCACTACGCCGTCGGCAGCGCCGTCGCCAACCGCTTCTCCAGCCTGCACGCCCGTGGCGACCGCGCCGGGCTTGAAGCGTTCGTCCGCGATGCCGTCAACTGGACGTTCTGGCCGTCATTGGCCGCCGCCATCATCATTCTGGCCCTTGGCCGCCCGCTGCTTTCGCTGTTCGGGCCGCAGTTCCTGGCTGGCTACCCCGTCATGTTCGTGCTCGTGCTCGGCTTCCTCGCTCGCGCCGCCATGGGGCCATCCGATTTTCTCCTCAACATGATGGGTGAGCAGCGAGCCTGCGCCACGATCTTGGCCGTCACTGCCGCGCTCGACATTGTCTTGAACTTCACCCTGGTGCCAATTTTCGGCTTGATGGGTGCCGCCAGCGCCACCGCGTTCTGCCTAGCGTTCGCCAGCGTTCTGAACTACCTCGTCGCCCGCCGCCGCCTCAACCTGGATGTTGGCATCTGGTCGAACCTTGGCACCGCCACGCCACCGCCCGCAGCGGCCAAGACCACGCCACCAATCACGCACGACTGATTGCAGCGAGCATTTTGGTCGTCCCTTTCGTCCCGTGCCACCCTCTTTCCCCCATGTGAGCTGGGCTATGCATATGTCGCTGGGTCGTGCTCAGCGCTGCCGGTTTTCGCGTTGCCC
>JAYSVA010000448.1:0-6055 GCA_043718785.1 Hyphomicrobiaceae bacterium | reverse complement strand
TTGGTGTCCCGCGTGAGTTGATGGACGCGGCGCGGCTGGACGGCGCATCCGAGTTCCGCATCTGGTGGCAGATCGTGCTGCCGCAAGTCCGCGTTGCGCTGTTGATCGTTGGGCTGTTTGCCATCGTCTACACTTGGCAGGAATTCTTCAACCCGCTGATCTACCTGAAAACCCGCGAGGATTTTCCGCTGTCCGTCGGTCTGTTCACCTTCCGCTCGGCACGCTCGGTGGAATGGGCGATCTCGATGATGGGGGCCACGCTCACCGCCTTGCCGATGGTGTTGCTGTTTTTGTTCACCCAGCGATTCTTCCAGCAAGGGCTGTCCACCAAAGGCCTGAAATGAAGGAAAACCACGCATGAGTTCGGTCATTCTGTCAGGCGTGCGCAAGCTGTACGGCGCGCTTGAAGTGATCAAGGGCATCGACCTTGTGATCGAAGATCGCGAGATGGTGGTTTTTGTCGGCCCGTCGGGGTGCGGCAAATCCACGCTGCTGCGAATGATCGCGGGGCTGGAGGATGTCGATTACGGCAGCGTGGTGATCGGCGGCCAAGATGTGACCGAGCGCGCCCCGGCGGCGCGGGGTGTCGCGATGGTGTTCCAGAACTACGCGCTGTACCCGCATATGACGGCCTATGACAATCTGGCTTACGGACTGCGCCGGGCGAAGGTCGCCCGGGACGAGGTGAACCGCCGCGTGCGCGAGGCGGCGAGCCTGTTGCAGATCACCGAACTTTTGGACCGCCGCCCGAAAACCATGTCGGGCGGGCAGCGTCAGCGGGTTGCCATTGGCCGCGCTATCGTGCGCAAACCCGAAGTGTTCCTGTTCGACGAGCCGCTGTCGAACCTGGATGCAGCACTTCGGGTCGAGATGCGCAGCCAGATTGCGCGCCTTCACCGCGAATTGAAAACCACGATGATCTTCGTCACCCATGATCAGGTCGAAGCCATGACCCTGGCCGACCGGATCGTGGTGCTGAACGCCGGGCGGATCGAGCAGATCGGCACCCCGCGCGAGGTGTATCACCGCCCCGCGAACCTTTTCGTCGCCGGCTTCATCGGCAGCCCGGCGATCAACCTTTTTCCTGCACGGGTCCTGTCGCAGGACGCGCGCGGTGTGGCGCTGCAACTGGATCAGGGCCCGCAACTGCACCTGCCAGGCAGCACCGGCACGGTGGCACCGGGCGACAAGGTGACGCTGGGCCTGCGGCCCGAGCGGCTTTCCGTGGTCCAAGGGCATGTGCCAGGTGCGCTCGCAGGTGAGCTGATCCTGGCTGAACATCTGGGCAGTGAAACGGTCCTGCATCTGACGGGCCCCCATGGCGTGATGATCGTCAAATGCGACGGCGATTTCGATTTGGCGCTTGGGGCCCGGATCGCCATCGCCATGGACATGACCGGTGCCAATCTGTTCGGCGCGGACGGGCTGGCGATAGCCTGACCGCCGAGTCTTTGTTGATTACCGCGCAGAAGTAACCCGGGTGGGTGCGCAATTTTCATTGAGAACAGAACCGGCTTTACCGGCGGGCAAAACTCTCGGCGAATTGCCCATTATGGAACAGACACAAAGAAGAAGGTCTCGAAGCGGCTCGCGCTGACGGCAATTGCAGGAAAATTGGGTTGTTCGCCGGACGGCCGATCCGTTTTGGGCCCGGCAGGTCCAGCGTGATGGCGGCAAACGGCCAGGCCAGACAAATGCCGTGAAGGCGCGGATAAGGGCGTTGGCGCGCGAGAACCAGGAACTCCGCCAGGCCAATGAGATCCTGTGCAAAGCGTCAGCGTATTTTGCGCCCTCTCGCGGTTTGAAGGCAAACCGCTGCCCGGGACCAAAGCCACAACGGCGGCCATCATGATTTGCCGTTGCTACCGGACGCCTGATCCAACTCGTCCAGAGGCGTTGCCACTTTTTTTTGGAAAGCGATGATCGCTTCCACCTAATCTGGACGGCGGCGCAGCGCAGAAACCCGCGCGTTGGCCGTGACAAGTTCGGCCTGCAAAGGGTTCGCCTCGGCCTTTTCCGGACCGCTCGGGCGGGGCTGCAGCACCCCCAAAGTGAACCGCCCCGGGTTTGCCGGAGACCTTCAACCTGACTAAGGATGAGGGCTATGGAAAAGAGTAAGACATCAAACCGTTATTCACCGGAGATGCGGGCGCGGGCCGTTCGCATGGTGCTGGAGCATCAAGGTTCCTATCCAACCCTCTCAGGCTCGCAGGTGCCGTGATGTCCACATCACGTTCGCGCACCGACCCGCAATGAGTGACCAATCGTACCTTTTCTGGCTTTGTTTCAGCGGTTGTGGCGAAAGCCAGCTCGCAAATGTGATGAATTCAATCATCGGGAATCATCAGCGGACCGAGCGCGTCCAAATCTGGTGAGACGGCACCCGCTTGGTATGCCTTGAAGCTGATGGCGCGGTCACGGAAGCTTTTCAACATTTGGACGGTCCCGGCCGTCCCCAGCCGGCGCACATTGCGAAGGCGGGTGAAATCGACCCGGAAGGGCATGATCAGCTCGCGCTCGCCTGCAAGGTAGAGCACCTCGCCCTCAGGCCCGACGAGCTGGGACTGTCCTACACCAAGGGGACCTGTACCATTGACGTCCAGGAAATAGCACTGATTGAAGATCGCGTTCGCGCGACCGACCACAAGTTCCTGCTGTCGATCAAGAGTTGTCGTCATGGTTGGATGCAAGATCACCTCAGCCCCGAGAAAAACCAGCTCTCGGGTGGTCTCGGGCAACATCATATCGTAACAGATGCTGACGCCAAATCGCCCGACGCCCGGTATATCGAAGACCTTGAAAGAGTCCCCCGAAGCGATCCCGACTTCGTAGGGATACCATGGGAAGACCTTGCGATAACGCTCAACGACCTTGCCTGCGGGGTCGATCACCGGAAGGGTATTGAAGACCTTACCGTCTGCCACCTCGAGCAGCGAGCCGGGAACGAGCCATATGCCGAACTCGGCTGCCATTTCACAAAAGCTCTGTTCTACAGGTCCGGGCATGGCTGCAGCGGTAGACAGGTCATTGCCCAGCGCACAGAGCTCGCTGAACAGGACAAGCCGGACCCACGGAAAGCGCTGGCGCGTTTCGGCGATGAGCTCTCGCATGCGGCCGCGGTTGTCGCGTGCCGCGACTTCCATCTGGATCGCAGCTATTCCGAACAGGGGCATGGCCTACTCCATTGTCGCGATTTTACACTTTACTTGACGCCGAGTTCGGTCATTCGCAACGGGCATGCATCCGGATCGGATGTGTCGTGGTCGCTATTTTCACCGGACTCAGTAAGTTGGCGGCGTGACGGCACTGATGATCTCGGCTCGACCAGGACCGGGATTGCGGAAACGGTGCGGCTGACTGCTATCAAAATAGTACCCATCACCAGCCGTCAGAACCTCGGTCTGCTCACCGACTGTCAATTCGATCCGTCCCAGGATGACGATGCCCGCCTCCTGCGCGGAGTGCGAGAAGACATCACCCGTATCGGCACCGGGGACATAGGCTTCGTGAAGAAATAGTAGGTGCCGATCAGGCCGATCGGCTCCCACCATCTTGTACGATATTGTGGCCGTATCGCCGATTTCAACCATATCGGCTGCCATGTGGAAGACGCGGTATGGAGTTTCAGACACGAGGCTGGCAAAGAAGGTGGACAACGTCGTGCCCAGCGCATCGAGCACCGCTGCAAGGGTATCGACCGATGGGCTTATGTGGTCGCGCTCGATCAAGGAGATCGTCGAATGCGACAGTCCCGCGCGTGCCGAAAGTTCGCGGACGGTAAGCTGGCGGCGACGGCGCAGCTCTCGCAGACGAACCCCAATCTTGGCCATGACCCACCATCCTTCAACATCGGTTCGGCCGGACGAGAACGCTGCCTTGTATAGTATACTGGACAGCATCCCGCCACCGGATTGTTACATAGCCATTGATGATAGAGGCTGTGACAAACTTACCGACGGACTGGATGCTCGCGATGACCCTGCCAACTTACCTGCCGGCCGACATCAAGGGCAGGCTCGACTGGGTGAAGGCCCCCGCGGCGACAGCGGGACACGCAGATGCGCAGGTAGAGGAAACAGTGCGCCGGGTCGTGCTCGAAGTGCGCGCGCGGGGCGATGCAGCGGTTCGTGACTTCACGCAAGAGTTCGACGGCATCACGGTCGACGCGTTGCGCGTGTCCGACGACGAAATCTCTGCGGCGGTTGAAGCGCTCAACCCCGATACCCGCGCTGACACGCTGTTTGCCATAGCGAACGTAAGCGCCTTCGCAAGGGCACAGCTTGCAACGATGTTGCCACTGGAGATCGAGACGTTGCCGGGCGTCCATCTTGGCCACCGTATCATACCCATCCATACCGTCGGCGCCTATGTGCCAGGAGGCCGCTATCCGCTGCTGTCGGCACCGGTAATGACCATTGTCCCCGCAAAGATCGCGGGATGCACGACCGTGATAGCCTGCCTGCCGCCCACCGCGCACCCCGACATGATCGCCGGATGCCACCTTTCGGGCGCTGACATGATCTTCCGCATCGGTGGCGCGCAGGCCATCGCCGCCATGGCTTTCGGCACCGAAAGCGTGCCGAAGGTCGACAAGATTGTGGGTCCTGGCAATGCCTTCGTGAACGAGGCAAAGCGCCAGGTCTTCGGCCCGGTAGGGATTGACCAATTGGCTGGACCGTCGGAGATCTACGTGCTGGCCGACGACAGCGGTGATGCCCGGATGATCGCCGCCGACCTTCTGGCGCAGGCCGAGCATGACGTGCGCACGCGCGTCGGGCTTGTCACGACCTCGCGCAGGCTTGCAAAAGAGGTCGTCAGCGAGGTTGCTGCGCAACTCAAGACACTGTCGACGGCAGCCGTGGCCGGAGCAGCCTGGGAGACCGCGGGCGAGGTGGTTGTATGTGCCGACGAGGCAACGATGATAGCCTATTCGGACCACGTGGCAGCCGAGCATCTGCAGGTGCACACCCGCAACCCGAAGGAATTGGCTGCGCGGCTCACCAACTACGGCTCGCTCTTCCTCGGCACGCAGGCGAGCGTTGTTTATTCGGACAAGTGCAGCGGCACGAACCATACGCTTCCGACGATGGGAGCTGCGCGCTATACTGGCGGTCTGTGGGTCGGTTCATTTGTCAAGGTCTGCACCCATCAGTGGATGACGGACGAGGGCGTCGCCCGCGTCGCCCCGTCGGCTGTGCGGCAAAGCACAACGGAAGGCATGGACGGACATCGACGCGCCGCCGCGCTGCGTATGGGCAATGACGGACCGCAGGCAGTGGACCATCTGACATTCGGGGGCTGATCGTGCCCAAGCATACGACCACGAACAACATGAAGCATCCAGGAGAGTGACCAAGATGACACGTGAACGTTCCCCTCTGATCATGCCACGCCGCCGCTTTCTTGGCGCGAGTGCCGGCATTGCGGCGCTCTTTTACGGTGGCAGGCTGTCCACGGCTCACGCGCAGGGTGTCGAGGAGCAAATGAACATGATGGGCTGGGCCGACTACATCAGCCCCGACAATATCGCGGCGTGGGAAGAAGCGAATGGCAGCTTCATCAGCTATGACGCCTACGCCAGCAACGATGAGATGTATACCAAGCTTTTGCTGTCGCCGGGACAGAGCGGCTATGACCTGGGAATGAACACCGATTTCATGATCCCGGTCATGACGGCCAACAACCTGTTGTCGCCCATTGACAAGGCCTTGGTTCCAAATCTGGCGAACATCAGGGCCGAATATGCCAACCAGCCTTTCGACCCTGGCAATGTCTACACAATTCCCAAGACGACAGGTTCGCAGGGGTTCATTTATGATCGCAGCGTGATCACCCGGCCGATGGAGACCTGGCAGGATTTTCTCGAGGCGGTGAAAGGCGAAGCGAGCGGCCGCGTGTCGCTGCTTGATGACGTGATTTCAATCGCCCCGCTCCTGTGGAGCCAGGGCATCTCGTGGAATACGACGGACCTTCAAGCCTTGCAGAGTGCCGAAGATCGACTGGGCGAGTTCGCTCCGCACGTGCGGATGTTCAACTCTTATCCAGTGCAGGACGT
>JAYSVA010000447.1:0-14966 GCA_043718785.1 Hyphomicrobiaceae bacterium | reverse complement strand
GCTGGCCCGCTCGACCTTCGATCTGTTCGCCATCGTCAAATCCATCGTCGACCGCCGCGCGCAGTTCCGCTCGATCGCCGAACCCTGGGCCGATACCGGCACCGCGACCGGCCGCCTGATGATCGCTGTGCTCGGCGGCCTCGCCGATGTCGAACGCGATCTGATCCGAACCAGAACCGCCGAAGGCCGTCAGCGCGCCAAGCTGCGCGGCGTGAAGCTCGGGCGCAAACCGAAACTCACCGTCGAGCAGCGGCGCGAAGCGCTCGCCCGCCGCAAGGACGGCGAGACGCTGATGGACATCGCCCGCACCTACAACGTCAGCTTCGCCACCATATCGAGGCTCAAAGCATGAGCGATTCGCCGGAGGCTTACTCTGGCCATGCCGGGCAGCTCAAAACGAGGCTGAGACGGACCTACGAGGCCATCTGAACCTCAAGTTCTCACTTTGTCCGACTTAACGTTGTTGAGCGCACAAACCTTGAGGTGCTCCCGGGAACGGGCATCAGGTCGAAGCCGTGGCGAAAGTGCTGCCGGTTCAGCCCCGCGCGTGCGGGGAGCTTTAGCGCCTATCAGCTCCGGCCGGCGTTCCAGGACCTCTACAGCCAACGCGATTATTACAGGGGCCGTCTGCATCTCGAACTCTGGTAAAGTTGGGCGATCCGGTTACGCTTGGAGGAGCCAATGAAGGCGGTCGCCCGTACCGTCATACGTCATGCCGAATGCATCCTGCGCTGGTTCGAAAGCCGCACGCATCGCCAACGGCTTGATCGAGGGCATCAATAATCTCTCGTCCAGGCCGCCAAAACCAAAGCACGAGGTTACCGCTCTACCCGCACCCTCAAAGCCATCACCTACCTCATTGCCGACAAACTCGACCTCAGACTACCCACTTGAAACAGCGGGGAACCTTTCGATCCGTTTGACTGAGCGAACATCAGCCCCAGTCCAGATCGCCTCAGCTCCAATTGCCACCTAGGAACGTAGTTGAACACTATTTTGTTGAATCGCTCGTCGCTTAACTGTGTCCAAAGCGACACGGCATCTTCCGATGCAAGTTCGTGCGGCGCGACAGTTACCCCGCGCGCTTGACGGGGAGCACGAAAATGCCAAAAATTAGAATAACACTTATTCTAAAAACAACTTAGTTTTCTTCGTATAGGGATAAAAAGTTTCTTAAACAACTGGTCTGAAATGTTATTTTAGCTAGGTGATGCGTTTGGTCACCAAGCGCAGCATAGGTCGACCGGCATGGGTACAGTCAAAGAACCGGAGCAAGTGCTTGTAGATCTAACGGGTAAAAAATAGTGTAACGGTTCATATTCAGGTGACCGGGGGTCGAGATGAACATCGCACGTCTGCTCCAAGCAACGGCTAGCCGGTTGCCAGACATGCCCGCCGTTTCCGACGTGCAAGGCCAAGTGCATACCTACGGAAGCCTCCAAAACAGGACAGCTAAGCTAGCGGCGGGACTGCGTGCGCTCGGATTGACACCCGGCGACCGTGCAGCTTTGATTATGTCGAACTGCGCTGAATTCATTGAGATAATGTGGGCATGCTGGACTGCGGGTCTTTGCATTGTTCCGGTCAACGCGAGACTTCACTCCAGAGAAATCGCTTATGTGTTGGATCATGCTAGAATAAAATGCTGTTTCGCTACCGGCGACCTGCTGAACGCGGTCGTTACAGCAACGCAACACGCGTCAACAGCCCCGCGAATATTCGATGTAAGGAGCAACGACTATGTGCGACTGTGCAGCCACGAGCCTGGCAACGTGGAGACGGCAGACAGTCGGTCAGAGGCTTGGATTTTTTACACCAGCGGTACCACCGGTCGCCCAAAAGGCGCGGTGTTAAGTCATTCGTCGTTGCTGGCCATGACGTGGCGCTATTTCGCTGACATCGATAATCTCTCACCGAACGATAGCATCATACACTGCACACCAATGTCCCACGGGACAGGCCTTTTTTCGATACCGCACGTGGCGAAGGGTACTCATCACATCGTAAGCGAGGCGACTGGTGACGCGGGGGCGATCCTCGATTTAGTCAACAGGTACTCATCGACCTCGTTCGTCCTTTCGCCCATCATCCTAAAGGCGTTGACGTCCCATCCTTCCCTATCGCGAACAAAGATTGAAAACATCAAAACGATCCTCTACGGCAGTGCACCGACACATTACAAAGATTTAATGGCCTCACTGGACGCTTTGGGCCCGCGACTTTGGCAAGGCTTCGGTCAAGGAGAAACGCCTTGCACCCTAACCCACCTTGATCAGTTTGCACATGCTGACAGGGGCCATCAAAGATACGTGGAACGACTCGCGTCGGTTGGTGTAGCCCGCACCGGGGTTGAGGTGCGTGTTGTAGATCCTGACGGGCGGATGGTACCGCCGAACGAGATGGGCGAGATTATCTGTAAGTCCGACGTAACCATGAGCGCATACCTGAACGATCCAGCGGCCACGGACTTGGCGATCCGAGATGGTTGGCTCCATTCAGGCGATTTGGGGTCGATGGATGCCGATGGCTTCATAACGCTCAAAGACAGGGCGAAAGACTTGATCATTACCGACGGCCTGAATGTGTACCCACGTGAAGTAGAGAATGCTCTGCTGCTCCATGAGCGGGTAAAAGATGTCGCCGTTGTTGGTCGTGCGGACAGTGTCCGCGGAGAGGCCATCGTCGCTTTCATCATCGCAGACCCATCTGTAACACGTTCCGATCTCATGAGGGTCTGCAGAGAAAACCTAGCCGACTACAAATGGCCCGTCATGTTTGTGAAAATTGATCAGCTACCAAGGAACAGCGCTGGAAAAATTCTAAAGACCCAGCTGCGTCAACAACTTGAGATTGGTTCGAAGCACACTGCAGGAGCCCAAGACTTGAGCCTCAGGGAGGTCAGATGAGCGATGTCTGAAAAAATCAAGTTGGACAACTTTGTCTTCGACTTTATCGAACGAACCGAAAAGGCACAAAGCCAAGGTTCGCTGGTTAATATGCTGTCGACGGCGATCTCTGAGTTTGGGTTCACGAGCTTTCTTGTGACCGGGCTTCCCTACGCCCCTGACGACTTCTCGGATCACACCATTCTCAACGGTTGGCCAGATGGGTGGTATCGACGGTACAATGAACGCAAATACTACAATGTTGACGCGGTGGCGAACCAAGCTCGGCAGTCCGTTAATCCGTTCTTTTGGACCGAGGCAATACCGAGAGAGGAAAACAAGACTGTCTCTGCTGCAATTATGAGCGAAGCGCACGAGTTCGGCCTCACAGACGGGCTGCTTGTGCCAATTTACAGCGTTAATGGTGAGCAATCTTGCATTACCATGGCTGGAAAGCAGATCGATCGGAGCCACAAGGTCAAGCAATCGCTGCACCTGATGTCGATGTATGTCCATCACAAAGCTGTCAGCCTTATCGAGAACGACAAGCCGAAACGCGCCACAAAGGTGGTCCATTTGACGTTACGTGAACGAGAATGTCTTCAGTGGGTCGCGAGTGGCAAAACCGACTGGGAAACGGGTCGCATTCTACAAATATCTGACAAGACCGTTTCAGTACATGTCACCAGCGCGATGAAAAAACTGGCTTCCGTCAATCGTACCCAAGCTGTGGCGAAGGCGATATTGGGTAGGCACATCAACCTTTGACCACCCGCGGCCTCGGCGTCAGCCTAGCTCCCGTATCAACTTAGAGTTGTGGCCGCGGATCACTCGATATATCGTCTACGTGTTCGAATTTAACAGGCACAGCGTGCGGTTTGGGTTGAGGTGAGTATTTTGAGCATACAAATGAACGCCATTGATGCGCAAATTGGCAAGCGTTTACGTAGTTTGAGGGAAGAGCGAAAGCTATCGCTTGTCGCTTTGGCAAGCAGTCTTAACCTGAAACCTGTTGATCTCGCTGACTATGAAACCGCACGAGTGCGTGTTCCCGCTGCTCTGATTTTTCTCGTCTGCAGCGAGCTCAGCTTGAAGTATTCCGATGTCTTCTCTGAGATTGAACCTTGAATTCTGTCGCAAAACCTCAGCCGTGACCTGCGTCGCGGCTGAGGTCCGCTAGTTTTGTTTGCGGGCCAAGATATCGGCGCTGAGTGTTGTTGCAAGTCGATGCACGACATCACCAGCCTCACCGTTTGCGAAGTCCAGCAAAACTTTTGCCTTGGTCCGTAGATCCTCATCTGATCGAGCCGACATATCTGCAATTTCGGTAGCGATTTCGAACATCCGATCACGAAGTGGATCGATCTTTGCCAACCAAGCTAACTCGGTCTCGTAAGACCAGATGTCTGTTTCGGACTGTTCGTTGGATATCGCCTCGAGTTCCCTATGCTTCGCGATTAGTTGAGCGTATTCCTGGTCCAACGCCTGCATGGTGCCCTTCTGATTGATGTCGCCAATCCCGACTGCGACTTGATCGATCCTGTCGTCGTCGAACGCTTGTTGTCCGGTTGTTGTCATACGCGCCCCCACATACTCATTTCAAAGTGATCAAACCAACTGCCTCAAGCCACTATGTAGTATTTGCGGGACAGCAGGATGGGTGATGCCGGATTTCGCAAGTACTGGCGCTGTAAAGCCATGAACCTCACGGATTTTTTCCAACGCTTCTTCTGAAGGTACCAGTGTATAGGCGACAGTTGGTACACCCTCGATCGTTTCGGGCAATCCGAGTGGTTTGGGTTGGAGCCCCAGCTCGAGAAACAGTGGTAAGAAGAACATCTCGCTGACGACAGCAAGTTGATCTATGCCTTCATCCAGACAGTATTCAACCATGCCTGCAATTATGATGCATGTGGTCGGGCTAAGCGCATTGCGGCGGCCACTTGGACCTTCGCGACGGGCTGGCGTAACGTAGAGGCGCCCCCACTCAAAAACGTTGGGGCCGCGCGGAATTGGCTGCTGGGCAAGTGTCGGAAAGACATCTGGGATCAGGTAGGGCCCATTCGTTGGCACCAAGCGGCAACCGCCGACGACCTTTCTGTCGTCGATGCCCTCAAGGGCTAGAAGGTAGATCGCGCTTGCATCGTCGAACTGGTCGATCTCGCGCTCGTCGGGACGCGCCAGGGCTGTCCATTTGCGTTCTTTGACAAAGACTTGATGACGCAATCGGAAACTTTGCTCAAGTTCGCTTGCGTATAGGCCGCTGTTCTCGCTCGTTACAACGTGCAGCATTTTTCATCTCCTCATCGTTTGTGACTTGGGAGAAGGAACAGCAATTAGCGAAGGTTGGGTATTCGGGGGAATCCACTAGTTGACATGTGGGTGAAGATCTGGGGTGTCGGCGCCTTGCGAAGTAGGCATTCGGGCAAGGCCGCAGGGTGCGGCCTTCAGGCTCGCTGAGTGAGCGGCCAGTTCCAGGGCAGCAGTTCGGTGATGCGGCGGGCTGGGTGGTGGGGGAGGCGGGCGAGGACGTCGGCGAGCCACGTGCGGGCGTCCAGGCGATGCCGCGAATGGAACGCTCGGCGGCATTGTTGCTCATGCAGATGCGGTCGTCGTCGAGGAACCGCGTGAAGGCGGGCCACCGCTTGAGGCTGTAATCGATAGCTTTGGCTACCGGGCTTTTCGTCGACAGCTTTCGCCGTTCGTCGCACAACCACACGGCCAGGGCATCGACTAGCGGCTTGGACCTCATCCGCCGGACCCCGCGCCGTTGATCCGGCAGCTGTTGCCGGATCTCCCGCTCGATGGCGAACAGCTCGTCGATCCGGCGCACGGCTTCGATGGCAACTGGCGCTTTCTGCAGCTCGGCCAGCTCGAAGAACTTGCGGCGGCCATGCGCCCAGCAGGCTGCTTCGACAATCAGGCCCGGCCTGCCGTTAACTAGGCGGCCTGGCATAGAGGTTTTTGTAGCCGGCATAGGCATCGGCCTGCATCAGTTGGCTATATCCGGCCAGATGCTTCTCCGGATGTTCGGCACCATGTGTCGGTGAGTAATGGAACAGCGCGGCAGGTGCCGCTTCGCCAGCAGACGGCGCGTCGTCACGGACGTAGGTCCACAGACGGCCGGTCATACATGTGCCTTCGGCCAGCACTGGCACCGTGGTGTCGTCGGTGTGGATGCGGTCCGCCGCCAGCACGCGCTTTTCGATCTCGTTGACCAGTGGCATCAGCGTCGCCGTTGCTGCGCCGACCCAGTCGGCCAGCGTCGAGACGCCAAGTCGATGCCTTCGTTGGCGTAGATGTCGCTCTGGCGGTTCAGCGGCAGATGCGCCCGGTATTTGTTTGTTGAACAGCACCTGCCCCAACAGTTGCGGACCGGCGGCCACGGGCAATCGGATGCGATGGTGCGGGCGCTTGCGTGATGTGCTCGCACTGACGGCACGTGAACTTCTCGTGCACGTGCTGGATCACTTTCCAGCTGGCCGGAACCACCTCCAGCGTCTCGGTCACATCCTCGCCGAGCTTGCGTAAGGCACCGCCGCAGTCGCTTCGCCGACGATCCGCTGCCGGTCTGCCGTGCTCCATATCCGCCGCGTCGCCACAACCGCGAAGGCGAGACCTGAGTTGCCACCAGAACTCCCTGAAGACCTATGTCCAGACGTAGGCACGGACCTATCTCCAAGGTTGACCAAGTCAGATCAGCCTAGTCATTCCCCTCGTCTCAGCAAGGCGGCCTTCACCGGATGGGTACCTTGCGAGGAGCCCTCAAAGTGGGACAGAATCAATGCAACCCTGGTCGCTTACCTGTTTCCATATGCGAAATCCGGTTCAGAAACGACACGACCTTTCTCGGTCAAGACCCACTTTCCGTCGGGACCTCTCTCGACAAGTCCTTGTGCGACGAAAGACCGGATTATGACACCATTGCGTAGGGCGACGATCGACCCCAAGATGATGAATCCATGGCCACGGAACCATTAGACCGGAGACATCTGAAATCTCTGCAAAGCCGCCCTTGCCGTTCACAGCAAATCCCAGCTGTCGGTCAGAACCCATCTCTCGTTGAAGAAACTACCCAATCATTTAACCCCCTCAGGACAATTGCAGGCGCAATTCGACCGCGCCCACAATCATTTTCGGACATTCAATAGTTACATCGACTGCGCTTGAGCCTGCGCCCTGACCGGCGACGGAGCCGGAGCGAGGGCAGTGTCGAGCGCCTTATGCATCGAAGTGATGCTGGCAGCGAGGTCGGATGGGATCCCGAGTTTCACTGCAACACTGTCGTATTGACCAGACTTCAGTTCATCTCTCAGGCCGGGCACCGTCTTCTCAACCTGTGTCGCATAGATTTGCGCCGACTTCGCAAGCTTCGGATCAGCGTCGAGGACTGATCGCAGCTCGTCCGCCGGAAGCTTGAGTGCGTCAGCAACGCGCCATGGCGGGTGATCAATGCCGCCACGTTCGGCGGTCGGCGGGACCAATGCGTTGTCATAGGCCGCCGACACCGCAGTCAGACGGCCAGTAATAGCTTTCGGATCAACAGTGGCGTCGATCTTGAGCGCATAAGCACCTGCGTCATCGTCCCATTTGAAGCCGACGGCTTTGAGTTCGTTGTTAGCCGACGGCAGGTTCGGCGAGCGCACGTAGAGCGTATCAGCGGCATTGGATAGACTAATTCGCTCGTCAGTATGGCCCGCGGCGGCGATGGCACCTGCGATCGAGGTCGAGCGCTGTGCTTGTTGAATCTCGTTGCCGACGTTCTGGGCACCGCGCATGACGCGCTCGTCAGAAACATTGGTGAGATCGATTGACCAGCGTGTTTTGTCGGTTTTGGTCGCTGCATAGACGGCACCCATCTGTTTGGCGGCAATGGTCGCGGCCTCCATGCGCGGCGGAATCGAGAAACTCACGCGGTTATCCTTTGCTTGCGGCCGCAGCTCTGGTTGTGCCGCTTTAATCGCATCAGCGAGAGCCGCACCGCGGACGGCGAGTTGCGCAGTTTTCTCAAGAGCCCGTTCGGCTTGGCTGATGGCCTTATCGATCGTCTGCTGCGTCGTGCCGTCGTTGACGACATACACTTTGGCCTCTTTGTTCCATGTGGCCACGTCCACCATCGCGCGGTTGGCGTCGGGGTTATAGGGGTACTTGATCGTGCCAGCGGCCTGATCGTAGACGAGCTTGTCAGTTGCTTGAGCATCCATGGGTATTGAGCCTTTCGGAGGGATCGCCGTCTCTGGAACAGGGTTGTCCGGAGTTGTAGCGGTGGTACGCGGTACAAAACGGGTGAGCTGACGGATTGCCAGCAAAGACGGAATGGCGGCGCACAGTGTGGCACTGTCGGCGACAGATAGGCCGTCGCACAATTGCGCGGTGACTGGCACGGTCGGGCGCGACCAGAGCAGCTTGTCACCGAATCGCTCAGAGATGGCCTGATTGATCTGCGCAATCTCGGTGACGACATGCGCCGGTATTGATCGGGCGAGCAACTCGGCAGCAATCGCTGGAGGCTTCCGGGTCTGGTGCATGGCAGCCAGCAGCGCCGAAAGCTCAAAGCCCGGGGCAGGAATAGCAATCAGCTGGCGCTGACGTTGGGCCGTGTGAGCGGCCAACAGCGCCGGTCGCTGCGCCACGGCATCGCGGATCGACGCCCTCAGATAGGCGGCAATAGTTGCTGACGCTTCACTTGAAGGCTTGCCGATCAGATCACCATACACAGCGAGCGGCGTCTGGCGCAGCTGCGACGGATCGCCAGCCGCGAACACTGCCGCTGTCATCGCCAACTGAGCGGCCGTCGGATCGCGGAATAAGGACGCCAGAATGGGCTGCACGACCGCGCTGCGTCGTTGCCAAATGGGATGGCCCGTGAGTTGAACGTTAATCGTGTCGACGGCACTGTGAGCGCTCCAAACTTGAGACGCCAGTCCAACGAAAGGTTTGGCGTGGCTGGCGCGTGGAGCCAGCGCCAGGAACCGCTGAGATACGGCGAGCAGTCGTCCGCGCTGCACCGCGAGGACTGCGCGTGTTGTTTGCAGCAGCCGACCCAGTGAATGAAAGCCACGGCGATCCGTGAACTCCGTTTCGAAATCGAGCGTCGTCGACTTGACCGCTGCTCGTGTCAGGCATTCGTCCAGAGACTGCGTCTTAAAGTCATCACGAGGCGCGTACATGCGGACGCTGCTACGGTGGCGGGAAAGCGCGACGTAGGCCAAATGTCGATCCATGGTTGGTGCCGCCAGAACAAAGGCGTGATCGACGGTCGCTCCCTGGTTTTTGTGTATCGTGGCGGCGTAGCCATGATCGAGATTGGTATAAGTTGCTTGATCGAACACGACGAGCGGCCCGGTATCGAGCTGAGCCCGGATGACGCCGTGATCAGTCGACAAAATCGTCGCCAACGATCCGTTCTTAACCCGCTGCTGGCCGAGCTCGGGCGCGCCGTCAAAAACGAACGTCTTGTTCTCCAGAAACATCAAGCGATCATCACGAGCGAACGTGCGTGAGCCGGTATCCGTGGTAAAAGTTGTACCGCCCCCCAGTCGGTCCGCTATAGCGGCGCGGATCGCCTGATTGAGAGCGTAAACGCTGGCGTTCGAGTGTGCCAATACCATCAGCGATGCTGTCGGATCAGCAGCCTGGCGTGCGGTATAGGCTGCGACGATCGCGTCGATGGCTGCATCTCTGGTTGCTGGCGTCTCAATGTGTCCGGCGGATCGGTAGCAAGCCAGCGCGGCCCCAGCTGCGCCCGAGGCCAAATCTAGCGTGGCGCGGCGTTGCCAATCGACCGTTTGGCGCCGAACGTCGGTCAGCGATGCGAAGCCGGTCCTTTCAGTAATGGCGCGGAACGCCGCACCGGCCTCGATCGGTTGTAGTTGCTCCGGATCGCCCACCAGAACGATTTTGGCCCCAGCGGCAGCGGCTGCATTGATAAAACTGGCGAGCTGCGACGAGGCCACCATGCCTGCTTCGTCGAGTACAAAAACGTCACCGGGACCGAGTTGATCACGACCATTGCTCCAAGCCAATTGCCAGCTAGCAAGCGTCCGCGACGGGATACCGGAAGAGCCTTGCAAGGCATCGGCTGCTTTGCCCGCGAGAGCCCCGCCAACGACACGGCGACCATCGGCCTGCCAAGCGGCGTTGGCGACCGCGAGCATAGTCGACTTGCCCGTTCCGGCGACACCGATGACGCTAGCAATGTCGCCGCCGCCAGTCACGTGACGGATGGCAGCAATCTGTTCGCCGCTGAAGGTGAATCCGGCCGACTGCTGCGCGGAAGTAACCACCTCGCTGATGAGATTTGCAGGCACGGCCGCACGACTACTGACCAAAAGCCGGTCAGCGGTCGCCGCCATTTGCCGCTCGATCTCAACCAGCGCCGTCGTTGAATAAACGGCGGTAGCCACGATTTTACCGGTCGTCTGATCGGTGATGTCAGGGCGCAGAGTTGCCAGCTCGGGCGCGGTCATAACCGCACAGACGATAGCCTCAAAGGTTGCAGTGTCGTTCGAAAATCGATGTGCAATTCTAGCGATGTCGCGTTGGCCGAATGTCGACGACTGATTAGTCAAGATCGACAAGATCAGGCTCGGCTTGGCGAGGATTTGAGCTGCTGCGATGTTCGTGTCGAGCGCCAATAAATCAGCATTGATCGACGGCCGCTGTTTGATCACCAGGGCGTTGACGGTCGGGCCCCGATGACTCGTCGGCTTTAGGTCAATGCCACGGCTGTGGTAGCTCGACATATCGACCGTTTGGTCAAAACCAGCCGCATGCAAGTGTCGGGTTGCTGTTGCCCCCCAATTCATCCGCGACGCGTTAAACTCAGCGCGGGTACCGATAACGGGGCGGTACACGCGTTTGTCATTGTGGATGATCAACGCGCCCGCAACATCGCGTAGCGGTATGCGTTTGCGTCCAAACTTCAGCGGTTCAATGGCGCGCAACGTATGCATGATATGGACATGCGGATTGCCGGGCTTGTCGTGGTACACCCAGTCGGCCACTAATCCTTTGGCGAGGTATTCCTGCGCCACAAAGTCCCGCATCAAGTCAATATTTTGCGCCACCGTCAGCTCACGCGGTAACGCGATGACAATCTCCCGCGCACTCTGGCCGTTGGTTTGATTCTCCTGAGCCAACACTTCATTCCAAAGTGCCTGCGATTGATTCGCGACAGCAACGTGCGATATTAAGTTGCGCATCCACTTCGGACTATTATCAGGAATAACCAACTCAGAATGAACGAGATCGTCTGGTCGTGTATACGAGTATGTTTCACCAGTAGAGGCGTCATACATAGTCGTGCGATGGCGATATGCTGCGGCAGCGATAGGGCTGCGCGTCGCAGGTATAAATTGAGCGGAGAAATGAGCTAAAGCCATAGTTAATTAAACTCGAATTGCTGCACATCACAAATGTGCATAAGTGCGCCTTCCGGACATTCAAGTCAAACTTATACTGATTTGCCCTTGACAGGCAGTGCAAAATCACAGTTATCCATAACAATTATTCCACAGGGGGAAATTGGCATGCTGAGCAAAAGCAAAGTCAAGCTGGCTGGGTTGCGGCTTGAGCAAGAGGAGATCCGCAGACGCATTCAAGATGCTGTCGACGATCAGTACAAACGTTTCGGTAGATTGGCAGAGCGTGCAGGCCTGTTCGAAGCCAATGTCGACGATGACACACTGGAGCAGGCACTGCGTGACCTTGCCGGTCGATTTCGCTCCGAAGGCGCGGCAGCCCTACCAGCGGGCGACGGCGCTGCAGATGTTACGTCGGCAACTGGTGGTGGTGAGAAAGGCAAGGGCCGTCATGTCCCAAGCAGAACGGAAGGCTGATACCCGCCGCAAGATCAATCTCGGCGGCCTAGTGATCAAGGCGGGCATAGCCGACATCGACGCCATGGCGCTACTCGGTTTACTGGTTGAGGGCCGGAAGCACTTAGCAGTGCCAGGCGAGTATGACCGGTTGCAGAGACTGGGACGCTCGATAGCGAGACAAGCCACGGAGGCAACAACAAACTTTAAGGAGACATCATGAGTGCACAATCCAGCTTGTATGTGGCGGCGGTAGCCGCTGCACTGTTGGCCGTCCTATTGGAAGGATTGACAACAATGCTCGAGTTCAGCGGAGCAGGATGGTCCGCGTATTGCTTTGTCGGCTATGCCTGGGCGGCCACTGTCTGGCTGCTCGTATCGTTGGCACTGGAGGGCCGCGATCGCAAGACAGTGGCCGTGTTTGGTTTGATCGGTGTCATCGCAACTTGGGTTTTGTTCAGCCGTAACCATTGGGCTGAACTACTGCCATTGATCGATGGCAAGCGTCGCCCTTGGTCGCTTGGTGCCACCGACGATGGCGCGCTTTGGGGGGCGGGATTTGGTTTTGCCGCTAGTGTCTGGGCTTTGTTTCTCGCGAAACAAAGTGATTACCAGTTTGATTTAGTCGATGTCGGTGACTATGGCTTCGTCAATTGGATGTCGCTCGAAAAAATATCGAACTTGTTTCCGTGCAAAGGAGAAATTGTCATTGGTGAGTTGTATCGTCCTGATGTCGATCAAACGAACGGTGGTGGCGCGTTTGATCCAGCGGACAAGTCGACCTGGGGGCGAGGCGGTAAAGCCAAGTTAGCAATGTTCAACATCAACTTCGATTCTGGTCACATGCTGTTTATCGCGGGATCTGGCGGTTTCAAGACGACGTCGACCGTGGTGCCAACCGCATTCCACTATTCGGGCTCCATGGTCGTACTTGACCCTGCGGGCGAAATCGCTGCGCTGGTCGAGCGTCGACGGTCAGCAATGCGCGAGAAACGCGTAGTCGCGATCCTCGATCCACAACTCGATGATCCCCGAACGGTGAAAGGCTTTAACGTCCTCAGACCATTTCTCCAGAGCAAGCAGAAGGAAGCTGATGCGGTGGCTTTCGCCAAGCTGTTGTGTGCTGAAAGCAAGGGCGGCGGCAGCAATGGTAATGCTGATTTCTTTAAACGGCAATCGCACAATTTGATGACGGGGTTGCTGCTTTCGGTGCTGGTCGATGATGAACATGAAAAGGCGCGAAACTTGAGGTCGCTGCGGGATTTGACATCGTTATCGGAACAAGATCTGAGGTCCAAATTATCTGAGATTGTTACAGCGACCAACAACCTGTTCGTGAAGCAAACACTGACGCCGTTTATCGGGATGGCGGACCAAACGTTCAGCGGCGTGTTTTCCGGCGTTACCGATGCAACGCAGTGGTTAAAGTTAGACCATTACGCTGCAATGGTGTGCGGAACGACGTTCATGGCCGACGATCTGGCGAACGGCGAGCTCGACGTGTTTTTACAGGTTCCCGGCGATATGCTGAAGGCCTATCCGGGGATCGGTCGGGTAATTATCGGATCGCTGATGAAGGCGATGGTCCAAGCTGACGGTCACCACAAGCGTCGCGTGTTGTTCTGCTTGGACGAGGTAAACTTGCTTGGGTACATGAACGCACTGGAAGAAGCGCGAGATCGCGGCCGTAAATATGGCATCACCCTGATGCTGATGTACCAGTCGCTCGGTCAGATTGAGGACGCGTTCGGGAAAACCGGTGCCGGCCAATGGCTCGAAGGCGTATCATTGGTAAGCTACGCGGCGATCAAAAGCATGGAAACAGCGGAACAAATTTCGAAGCGATGCGGTGAAACGACGATCAGAATAGAAAATCAGAGCACTGGCAACTCGATAATCAACGGACCGTTTTCGCAAGCGGCAGCGAACAAGAATTCAGTCTCGCACAGCTTACAGAAGCGGGCTTTGATTTTCCCTCATGAGATTGTCCAAAACATGCGATCAGACGAGCAAATTGTGATGGTGCGCGGCCACCCTCCGATCAGACTGGGACGCGCAGTTTACTTCCGACGGGCGGAGATGTTGGCGGGACTCGGCGCAGCAAAGTTTGGTTCCAAAACCAAGGAATCGACCACGTAATCCAGGGAACGCGGGCCGACCTTTGGGTCAAAGTCCGCGACGGCTTCAGGCGTCAAACTGGCGAATAACTCAGCGAATTGGGCGCTGATAAAGTCGGGCCGCTCGACAGGAGTTTTGCTCAATGTTTCCCGGTGAATTTCAATGATGCGCAATGCTGTTTTTGACATCTGCCGCTCCAGGACCGATATTTTGATCTAAAGATTTGTATGATGAAATTTTGAATGCGGTCAATCTGGAGTGTTCAGCGCCAGCGGGCCTGTGAGTAAATCTGCCCATGAGCGATCGGAAGTCGCGCCGAGGTGCAAACTAGGCATGATCCAGCTAGCCAAACGAGCGAACGCGGTGCTATCGCGTCGCGGAGCCGTTTACTGTCTCATCACCCTGCCGACGCGCAGCGACGCCGGGATCACTCACGAAGCTTCCCGCCGGAAATGCGACATTGAACTATTATTCAGAGAGGACGGCCATCAATCTGGGCTGCGTCCAATGATTATCGAAGACATTTCTGACGTCTGACGTGATTGGCATGGACATGATGTCGGATACGAGCCATCAGACGGTCGCCCAACACGAAGTGCGGCCAAATCGACCATATGACGTTATACGGCCTAGACAGATCGCCGATTCGGCAGGAGTACACCGGAGGTTAGCCACTGAACCTTTAACAGTGGTCAGCGACCAGCTGAGCGAGACAATGGGCTGGGCAGTTAATGACCCTGGGCGTCATCAACGTAGTTTGCCGCTTTGTGGGCACAGCTCGGCACCTACTCACGACAACGATACTACTTTGAATTATTCAACGTGATCAGGTCATTAACCGCTTATTTCAATAAATAGTCTCAGTTTGGTTGCTTTGCCGCAACAGACAGAAAGAACAAATCACTGTACTGTTTAATAGCACTCCACCTGCAACCAACTTCACTGTCGCGACTTCGGTCGGCGTGAAGCGTTGAGATAGGTCGTACAATCATTAAAGTCTTTCAAAGACGCCGCAGGATAAACATTCCCTAGCGGTTGATGAGCGGCGCGAAAAGGACGGATGAAATCCCCCTCGTCAGCCAGCAACAGGTGCCTAGCCATGAACAGTGCAATCCACGGTGCAATTCCGACCACATCCACCCCC
>JAYSVA010000446.1:0-6069 GCA_043718785.1 Hyphomicrobiaceae bacterium | reverse complement strand
TCGGCAGCATCGTGATAATGAAGCACGAGAACCTGCCCCACCTCCAAGGACTAGCCGCTAATGTTTGCTGATCTCCAGATCTATCTCGGCGTGGCCTTAGCAGGCCTCGTCAGCTTCCTCAGCCCGTGTGTATTGCCGCTGGTGCCGCCCTATCTCGGCTACCTTGGCGGCACGACGATTTCGCAGGCCAACACCGAGGGTGGCATTGATGCGGCGGTCTGGCGACGCGTCGTCATCGGCTCGCTGTTCTTTGTCGCCGGTTTCACGACTGTGTTCGTCGGTCTTGGGGCCGGAGCCTCGTTGCTCGGTCAAGTCATCCTGACCTACAAAAGCCAGCTCTCTATTGCCGCCGGATTGATTATCATCCTGTTCGGCCTGCACTTTGTCGGGCTCGTCCGCATTCCGCTGCTGTACACCGAGGCCCGCTACCACACCGATATCAAGCAGCAGAGCTTCTTCGGGGCGTACCTCATCGGACTGGCGTTTGCCTTCGGTTGGACCCCCTGCATCGGGCCGATCCTGTCGACGGTGCTGGCCGTTGCCGCCAACGAGGGCAGCATGGCAGCAGGCGTCAAACTGCTGCTCGCCTACTCGCTCGGCCTTGGCGTGCCGTTCGTGATGGCAGCGGTCGCCATCCGGCCGTTCCTGTCGTTCATGCAGCGCTTTAAGCGCCACCTCGGCACGATGGAAAAAGCCATGGGCGTGCTGCTGATCTTAACGGGCTTGATGTTCCTGACCGGCTCGATGAACGCTTTTGGCCAATGGATGCTGGAGACCTTCCCGGTGCTGATGCGGATCGAGGAATGGTTCACACCGAAGGACCTGCAGCGCGAAATCATGAAAAAGAGCCTGTAACGATGACCGCAAGTGCGCCCATTCCTGTAGCCCTCACCATTGCTGGTTCCGATCCTTCGGGCGGTGCGGGCATCCAGGCCGACCTGAAAACCTTTATGGCGTTCGGGGTCTACGGCACCAGCGTCATCACCGCGCTAACGGCCCAGAACACGCGGGGCGTCAAGGGCGTCGAGGTCATCTCGGCGGCGTTCGTCAAAGCGCAACTATCGGCCGTGATGACGGACGTGCGGATCAACGCCATCAAGACCGGCATGTTGGCCAATGCCGACCTGATCGTCGCCATTCAGCGGGCGCTGATGTCCGCGCCGCAACTGCCGCTGGTGCTGGACCCGGTGATGGTTGCGACCAGCGGGCAGTCGCTACTGCAAGCGGACGCCGTCGATGCCCTGCGCCGCCTGCTAATTCCGCGCGCCGCGCTGGTGACGCCGAACATCCCCGAAGCCGCCCGCCTGCTCGATGTTACGGCGGCCACAACAGTCGATCAGATGATCACCCAGGCCCACGCGCTGCGCCAGCTCGGCTGCCGCGCCGTGTTGCTGAAGGGCGGCCATGGCACCAGCGATACCGCCACCGACATATTGCTGATCGGCGACACCGTCACCCGGATCGAGAAACCGCGCATCGATACCGTCAATACGCACGGCACCGGCTGCACACTGTCCGCCGCCATTGCCGCGCTGCTGGCTTTGGGTGTGCCGCTCGACGACGCCTGCATTCGCGCCAAAGACTATGTCTGGCAGGCCCTCGACAGCGCCCGCGGACAGTCGATCACCCGAGACGCTGGCGCGCCCGCCAGCCCGCTGCCGGTCGGCGGCAAACCCGGCTCCGTCAGCCACGGCCCGGTCGACCATCTCTATGCCATCCGCCGCAATCCTCATCCGGCGTAAAATGGCCGCCACCGGCTTGATTTAACACACGTTTTCGGTGGCATCGGATCGCTGTTCCCGTCCGTCGCCTAGCTGTGCTATAAGCACGGCGTACACGACTGCGGATAGATCATGACGGCCTTTTAGGGACGCTCCGCTTATTCAGCGAGCGGGGCTGAAAATGGGGGATCACATGACCGGCTTACGCACTTTGTCTCGCAACATGTTTGTCGCAGTTGCTGTGTGGACCGGCATCGCCGCGGCCCCCGCCCGTGCCGCCACCATTAATGATCTGCCAGGCCGCTGGTCGGGCTGGGGCACCATCTCACTACCGAGTGGTACATCCGAGCAGTTGAAGTGCATCGCCACCTACTTCGTCAACGATGGTGGCGCGTCAATGGTACAGAACCTGCGTTGCGCCTCGGCGAGCTACAAAATCGACGCCACCGCCAAGTTGAAACTGGCCAGCGGTGTGATGACGGGCGAATGGGAGGAGAAAACCTATTCAGCTATCGGCTCGGTCACCGGCCAGACCACCAGCGACGGCTTTAACCTGGACATCAAGGGTGACAGGTTCACGGCAGTGCTGGCGGTGAGCTCGACGAACTGCAAGCAGTCCGTCACCATCACCCCGACCGGCCTCGACATTGCGAAGATCGCCATCACGCTCGGCAAGTGCTGAAGCTGGACTTTGCATGCTGGCGGATCATCCGTGCGCAGGTGGCACGGGCGCATCTGATGTAACTGAATCATGGCCTTAGGCCGCAAGTTGAATTGTAACAACATTAAAGGTCTGTAATAAACACTCACGGTTGCGATGGCACTCGGGGGAGCGTCCAGTTCGTAATCGTACTACCCTGAAAAGGGCGGCCTAAATGGGGGGCCAACCGGATCGAGCGCTGCAAAGCCGCACTCCGGGCGATAAAAAAACCAGTTTTGCGGCAACGCAGGGCTGGTTTTTTTACGTGTGGTCAACCGTTTGTTGTCATGTTGCGTGGTTATGCAACAAACTCTGTCACCGTCCTTGCGTATCATTCACTGCCTGCGGGCCCCCGTTGGCGGGTTGTTCCGGCACGTCCGCGACCTGGCCATCGCCCAGGCCGCACGCGGGCATCAGGTTGGCGTGATCGCCGACAGCAACGCCCACGACCGGCTGACCGAGCAGCGTCTCGCCGACCTCAGCCCCCACTTGTCGCTTGGCCTGACGCGCGTGGCCATGACCCGCGATCTCGGCTGGAACGACGTCACGGCCTATCGCGATATCCGCGCCTTGCTGGCACGCCTAAATGTCAACGTGTTGCATGGCCATGGCGCTAAAGGCGGGGCCTATGCCCGGTTGGTCGGCGCCAGCGTGAAGGCTGCGGCCAACACCTGCAACCCCACGCAGTTGCGCGTGTTCTACACCCCGCACGGCGGCAGCTTGCACTATCACCCGTCGTCACTGAAAGGCCGCGTCTACCTCGGACTGGAGCGCCGGCTCGCCAAATCGACCGATGGGCTGATTTTCGAGAGCGCCTACTCCAGCCGCGTCTTCGCCGCCAATGTCGGGGCGAACCTGTGCCCAACCGCCGTCATTCACAATGGCCTGCTGCCGACTGAATTTAGCGCACACACGCCCGCCGAGACCGCCACCGACATCGTCTTCATCGGCGAATTGCGCCATCTAAAGGGCGTCGACGTGCTGCTGCATGCGCTCGGCCAAATCAAAGTGACCCGTTCGCAAACGCGCGAGTTGACCGCAACCATCGTTGGCGACGGACCGGATGCCGGGGAGTTCAAGGCCCTGAGCTATCGGCTTGGGCTAGACCGCGTGGTCCATTTTACTGGCGCAATGCCCGCCGCCAAGGCGTTCCCGCTCGGCCGCGTGCTGGTGATGCCGTCACGGGCGGAAAGCTTCCCGTACATCGTGCTAGAAGCCGCGGCGACCACCATTCCATTAATTGCAACGTCGGTTGGCGGCATTTCTGAGATCACCGAGGGCACGGACACGCTGCTGATCAAGCCCGATGACACCTTCATCCTAGCGGCCGCTCTCGAACGCACGTTCGCTGACCTCGAAGCGGCCCAACAGCGGGCCACACGTCTGCAGCAGGCCGTCGCCCAGCGCTTCACCGTCGACGCCATGACCGCGGCCATCCTGGCCATGTACGACAGCGCCGCAAGCCGGGCGAACCCGGCCTCCGCCCTTGAGGCGGCCGAGTAATCCGAGCCGGTGGCTGCCCCACATCAGAACAAGACGTTAAGCCCACCCCTGAACCCTCACGGGTGGCATTAAGGAACTAGCAACACTTTGGCATAGAACCTGCTTTCCGTTGATCAACTCGCCCTTCGGGGTGCGACCGAGAGTTGATCAAATGCCAAAATCACTATCCGGAACCATGACTGCGGACAGCGTGCTCACACAAGGCGCGCCGATCTCTATTCATGTCCCACGCCTCGCTGACTTCCGGTTTGCGGACAAATCCAAACTGGTCTCGACCGTGGTGATGCGCGGCCTGGTGCAGATGCTGGAGGCCGCCCTCCTGGCAGGCCTCGGCCTGTTGATTGCCAAGCTGTACGTGGCCGAAGCCGACATCTACCGCACCCAGCAATACTGGGTTGCGCTGGCGGGAACCGGCCTCGTCGCCGTCGCGATCTTTAACGAACTCGGCCTCTACAGGCTGGAGGCGTTAACCGCGCCACTACGGCAAATCCCGCGCTTGATCGTCGGCTGGACGATGGCGCTGGCCATTCTGATCGCGGGCGTCTTCCTGCTCAAGATCGGCCCTGAATTCTCCCGCGTCTGGATGGTCGTCTGGTTCGTTAGCGGCCTATTAATTCTGACTGTCGAGCGTTTCATTCTGACGCTATTGACCCGTCATTGGATCAAAAAAGGCCGGTTGAACCGCCGCGCAGTGATCTACGGTGGCGGCCAGGAATGCGAGAAGCTGCTCGCTAGTCTCGAAGCTGATCTGGCCAGCGACATCCGCATCTGTGGCATCTTTGATGACCGTGGCGAAGCTCGCGTCGGACCGCTGGTGTCTGGCTATCCGAAGCTCGGTCGCCTCGATGATCTGATCGAATTCGGTCGCAAGACCCGCGTTGATCTGGTCATTCTGACGCTGCCGATGGCCGCCGAAATGCGTATCATGGAACTGCTGCGTTTGCTCTGGGTGATGCCGGTGGATATTCGCCTCGCCACCAGCGGCACCAAAATCCGCTTCCGTCCCCGCGCCTACTCGTATGTTGGCGGCGTGCCCCTGCTCGACCTCTGCGACAAGCCGCTGACGGACTGGAGCACCGTGATCAAGAGCGCGTTCGACAGAATCGTCGGCGTCACCGCACTGGTGCTGCTGTCGCCGGTCATGGCTGCCGTCGCCGTTGCCATCAAGTATGACAGCAAAGGCCCGGTGCTGTTCCGCCAGAAGCGCTATGGCTTCAACAACGAGCTGATCGAGGTGTACAAGTTCCGCTCGATGTACACCGACATGGCCGATGCTAGCGCCAGCAATCTTGTGACGCGCAACGATAAGCGCGTGACCAAGGTGGGCCGTATCATCCGCAAGACCAGCCTCGATGAACTACCACAGCTGCTGAATGTGCTCAACGGCTCGCTATCGCTGGTCGGCCCGCGCCCACACGCCATGCAAGCCAAAGCTGACAACAAGCTCTATCCGGACGTTGTTGACGGCTATTTCGCCCGCCACAAGGTCAAGCCCGGCATCACCGGTTGGGCCCAGATTAACGGCTGGCGCGGCGAAACCGACACCGAAGACAAGATCCAGAAGCGCGTCGAACACGACCTTTATTACATCGACAACTGGTCTGTGTTTCTCGACATCTACATCCTGCTGAAAACCCCGTTCTCGCTGATCAGCAACGATAACGCTTACTGAGCAAATTGGCACTGCCGCGCTTTCAAGCCCGGCAGTGCCGCCCTGCTATCCGCAAAGCACTCGCGTCGCCGCGCCAGAACGGATCCCCCCGTGTCGAATGCCCTCATCGTCCGTGCGCCCAACGCCGTGATGCTGCCACCGCAGCAGCCACGTAGCTTGGTGCATGGATTCTCGCTCGCGCTGGTGTGGCTGTCGGTCGCCTCGGGTGCCATCGTACTGACCGAGCCTGCCCCCGTCGATTTGCTGACGATGGCGATAATTGTGCTGCTGCCAATCGTCGGACTGGTCACCATCCGCCCGCCACTGGTCGTGTTTCTGGCGGTTTGGCTGATTGCCGCCGCCGGTGCGTTTATCTCGTCAATCACAGCCCTGGATGTTGCGCGCTCAACCATCCATTCGGTGATCTCGGTCTATCTGTATTTGGCAGCATTCGTGTTCGCGGCGTTCATCGTCAAGAAGCCCGAAGCCCATAC
>JAYSVA010000445.1:0-6071 GCA_043718785.1 Hyphomicrobiaceae bacterium | reverse complement strand
CAACCCCATGCTCCGTGAACAGCTCCAGCAGCACGCAGTGCGGCACTCTCCCGTCGATGATGACCACCGCTTCGACGCCGGCCTCCACCACTTCGATGCAGCCTTCGATTTTGGGGATCATGCCGCCGGTGATGGTGCCGTTGCGGATCAGTTCGCGGGCTTGGCTGACGGTCAGCTCGGGGATCAGGTTCTTGTCTTTGTCGAGCACGCCAGCCACATCGGTCAGCAATAACAGGCGCTTGGCCTTCATTCTGGCGGCCAACGCGCTGGCGAAGCTGTCGGCGTTGATGTTCAGGGTCTGCCCCTCTTTGCTGACGCCAATCGGTGCGATGACGGGCACCAGATCCGACTTCGAGATGATGTCGACGATGTACGGATCAACCGACACGGGGTCACCGACATAGCCGAGATCGACGGCTTTCATGATGTTGCTCTCGGGGTCCGGCATCTCCGTGATCTTCTTGGCGATCATCAGATTGGCGTCCTTGCCGGAGATGCCGACCGCCTTGCCGCCTTGCCGGTGCATCGCCGCGACGATCTCTTTGTTGATCGCGCCCGCCAACACCATTTCAACGATTTCAACGGTCGGCTTGTCGGTGACGCGCAGCCCATGCACGAACTCCGACGTGATCGACAGCTTCTTCAACATCGCCGCGATCTGCGGGCCGCCGCCGTGCACGACAATCGGGTTCACGCCGGACTGCTTGAGATAGACGATGTCCTGGGCGAACGCGTCGGCCAGCGCCTGGTCCCCCATGGCGTTGCCACCAAACTTGATGACGACGGTTTTTTCGTCATAGCGGATCAGGTGTGGCAACGCTTCGGCAAGAATGCGCGCCTGCAGGTGCGGACTAGCCACCGCATCCGCGTGGGCGTCAACGCCCGGTCGCGTTCCAGCAGCCGCCGTTGCGGGCGGGGCTGCGAATGGTTTCTTGCCGTCACCTTTAGCCGTCATGCCCGTAAATCCCGAACTGTTGCCGTAGTTTCGTCATCGTCCAGGCCCGTTATAGCTGTTCATGCCCCGCGCTCAACGGAATTCCCGCACAATTACATGTTAGCGACCCTGTTGGTGAACAGCGGCGATGGCCAATATGGCACCATTGCCCGCATACTTTCCGGTATGTAACCAATGAGATTCGCACGCTTTACCCGCTAGAGGACCGTTTCATGTCGCAGTTTGCCACCGCGTTGAGCTGGGTGCCGATGTCGCGCAACCTCGCTGCAACGATGGCGCGCGCCTGCGATTATGCTGGCCAACAGGCACATCGCCTCGTCACCCTCGAACATCTGCTGCTCGCCCTGTCCGACGACGCCGACGCGAGTGCCGTACTGGCAGTGTCGAACGTCGATCTCGGCCAGCTCGGCGCGGACGTGGCCGGGCAGGTCAGCCGCAACGAAAATCGGTTCGTTCAACCCGAGGTCATCGATCCCGCCGCCGACGAAACGCTGGTGCGCATCCTCGATTATGCCGCCGCCGCCGCCCGCCAGAGCCGCCGCCGCGAGATCAACGGTGCCGTTGTGCTGGCCGCGATTATCGGCGACGGCAACAGCACCGCCGCGACCATCCTGAAGGCGCACGGGCTGACATTCGAGGCGGCGATCAAAGCGCTGCAGAAGTCGAACGCGCAGCCCAAACCAACGGCAGTGGCTCCCGAGCCTGCGCCGCCAGTCGCTCCACCAGCCGTCGCCCTTCCGGTCGCTCCGGCTCCTGAGCCAATAGCCGCTGAACCGGCTCCAATTGAACAACCCGTTGCGGTGCCGCTGCCCGAGCCAGCTGCCAGCGAGCCACCACCACTGGCTGATGCGGCGTCGAATGCCAATGAAACCCTGCTTGCCAATGTCCGCCGTAAGTTAGAGGCGACGCGGGCGGCCGGCCCTGTGCGCCCGGCGATAGCGCCGATTGCTCCGCTTGCGACTGTGGCCCCCGCGAATGTGGCCCCGGTTGCACCACCGCCCGTGCCAACGCCGACAGTTGTAGCAATGCCGGTTGCGGCCGAACCTGAACCACCGTCGCCACCCGCTGCAACCGAGCTGTTCGACGAGTCTGCAGGGCTGGCAACCTTGAGTAAGCCGAGCAACAAACCAACGCTTGTGGCATCCAATGGCGAGATCGCACCGCCCCAGAAGCCGATCCAGACGATGGCGCCGCCGCCAGTGCCGCTTCAGCAGCCACCGCCACTAGCAGCGGCAGCAGCTGGTGCCATGACCGCCGGCGCTGACCTTGCCAAGAAGCATGAGGGCTGGTTGCCGCCGCCGTCGCCAACACTGGTGACCGAGGCGAGCAAGCTCGCGCGTCGCACGCCACCCGTGCCGCCAGTCGAGACGCGGCCCCCACCGCCGCTGCCAGCAGCGCCATTCTCCGAGCTTGAACCGGCCCCTGCACCAGACTGGCGGCCACGTGATGAGCTTGCCGCCAGCCAGCCCCCTCGCGATATTGGCCGCTTGACGCAGGAGGCCGGACCGCCGCGCCCGACCGCACGACCACCCGTTCCCGCACCCTGGCCCGAGTCGTTGCCGCCTGCTGCGCCACCGCCACTCGCAGCCAATCCGTATCCGCACGAAAACCAGCTACCGCGGCAGACCCAGCCGCGCGAGTTCCAGCCGATGCCAACCGGTGCCGCTGCCGATGGCTATCCGCCAGTGTCACAGCCGCCTCCTGGCTACCACGGCGGCCGACCGAACGGCGCAGCGCCGCCAGGTTACCCGCCACCCGGGGCAGGCCAGCACGGTCCAGCCAATAGCCAGTGGCCGCAACCGCACAACATGTCACCGCAGATGCCGCAGCAGATGCCCGCGCCGATGGCGCCGCGTCCGCCAGAGCCGACACCCAACGTCGCGATGCCGAACGTCGCCCGGTCGCGCCCCAGTACGCCCGCAACAATCACGGCGACCGTCGGCAAGCTGACCGCACCGATCCCGACTAAATGGCGCGTAGCGCAGGAGCAGCTGGTTGAGGTTCGGCTGTCGCCGGAGGAGCTGCGGGCGTTGGCGCAGCAGTTGGATGGGCGGGGCGCGGCGTATGCGCATGAACGCGTCGTTGCCAAAGCGATTGCGGTCCGCCTGAAAGCACCGGACCATAGCTTCGCCATCGAGCCGACGTCGCCGGAGACGCTGTGGCTCGATGCACAGACCCTGCAAATGTCGAACGATGGCATGCACTGGCGCTGGCAGGCGACGCCGCAGACCGGGGGTAAGAAAAAGCTGCAGCTGGTGATTTCCGCCCGCACCATTGGCGGCGACGGCGTGGTGGCGGAAACCGCGCTGCCCGACCAAACCATAACGGTGAAAGTCCAGGTCAATCCGGCCCGGCTGGCGTTGAAGCTGCTGGGCTATGTCGGCTTGTTGGTGCTCGGCGCTTTGCTCGCCCGCTACGGCGAAGGCGGCATCGAAACCCTGATGGCCTGGAAGCGCGGCTTCCAATAAATACGTTCTGAGTTTCTGGTGTCTACAGATTGTCAGATTCTAGCTGGACGTAGGTTGGGTCAAGCCATCTTGCGCGACCCAACATCCACGGGAGGTGCCAACCAAGCCGCGCGTATCCCCGTGAATGTTGGGTCGCGCCAAAGCTTGACCCAAGCCACAAATCCAACAAGCGCCGCTTGTTCCGGCAGATGGTTCGCCTCACAGCCCGATATTCACGGCCACTTTGCCGAACCCGTCGATTTCGCCGACGATTTTGGTGGGTTTGTCGAGCCAGCTCATGCCGGTCAGGCTGCCGGTGATGACGAAATGACCGGCTTTGATCAGGTAGCCCTGATCGCCCAAGGCTTTGGGCAACAGCGCCAACGGGAACAATGGGTTGCCGTTTGGATGCGAGTCCGTCCGTTCGTTGTTGACGACGCCGTCGAAGATCTGGCGGACTTTGGCGCCCTTGAAATTCATCGTCGGATCAAACGGGATCGCGGTGCCCGGCACAGCGCCACGGCTGGAGAAAAAGTCGGCGATCATCTCCGGCTTGCTGCGGCCATCGAGCGACGTATACCGCGTGTCGCACAGTTCGATGGTGACAACGGTGGCATCGATGGCCTTGTAGATCGTGGCTTGATCCGCATCCGGGGCGACATCACGGCCGAAGCGGAAGCCGAACTCGAGCTCGATGCCGATTTTGTCATTGGGTGCGATGGAGCGCGTCGCGCCGTTCCACACCATCAAACTGGCGAGGATCGGCGCGATGACGTTCGGCCCGTCCGGCAGCGCCGCGATCTTGTACCCAGCAATGCCGTCGTCGAGCCGCTGGAACGTGGCTTTCTGGATGGCGTACGCGTCTTCCACCGTTTGCGGTTTCAGACGTGGCGGCAATTCAGCGATGCGCTTACCAGTGCGGCGGGCGTCGAGCAGCAAGTTGGCAGTTTCTTTGGCGGGGAAGGTCACGGGTTAGATCCTTTCGAGTGCTAGGCTGACGCCTTGGCCGACGCCGACGCACATGGTGGCGAGCGCCCGGCGGCCTTTGATGGCTTCAAGCTGGTTGATGGCGGTGATGACCAGCCGCGTGCCGGACATGCCGAGCGGATGGCCGAGCGCAATCGCGCCGCCGTTCGGATTGACGATCGGGCTGTCATCCGGCAGGCCAAGCGCGCGGGTGACGGCGAGCCCTTGTGCAGCGAAGGCTTCGTTCAGCTCGATGACGTCGAAGTCCTTGATGGTCCAGCCGAGGCGCGCGAGTAGCTTCTCAGTCGATGGCGTCGGGCCAAAACCCATGACGCGCGGTGCCACGCCCGCCGAGGCCATGCCGACCACGCGGGCACGTGGCGTTAGGCCGTGTGCCTTGATGGCGGCTTCGCTGGCCAGGATTAGTGCCGCTGAGCCATCGTTGACGCCGGACGCATTGCCAGCCGTCACCGTGCCGGGATTGCGAAACGGGGTTTTCAGTTTCGATAGTTCGTCCAGCGTGGTTTCGGCGCGGCCGTGCTCGTCTTTGTCGAAGACGCTGGTTTTGCCGCGACCGGCCGGCACGTCGACCGGGATGATCTCGCGGGCATGGAAGCCGCTAGCTGCGGCTTTGGCAGCGCGCTGCTGCGAGCGGACGGCGAAGGCGTCCTGATCGGCGCGCGAGACCTGATGGTCAGCGGCGACGTTCTCGGCAGTTTCCGGCATGCTGTCGACGCCGTATTGCTGCTTCATCAGCGCGTTGACGAAACGCCAGCCGATGGTGGTATCGAACACCTCGACGGCGCGAGAGAAGGCTTCGGTCGCCTTGCCCTGCACGAACGGCGCGCGCGACATGCTCTCGACGCCACCAGCAAGGCACAGATCAGACTCGCCGGATTTGATCGCGCGGGCGGCCATTCCAACGGCATCAAGGCCTGAGGCGCACAACCGGTTCAGCGTGATGCCCGGCGTCGTCGCGGGCAGGCCGGCCAGCAGCAGCGCCATGCGGGCGACGTTGCGGTTGTCTTCACCGGCTTGGTTGGCGCAGCCGTAATAGACGTCATCGATGCGCGACCAGTCGACCTTGGCATTGCGGGCTTGCAACGCCTTCAACGGCAAACTGGCGAGATCGTCGGTGCGGACTTTTGAAAGGCTGCCACCATAGCGGCCAATGGCGGTTCGAACGCCGTCACAGATGAATACGTCGCGCATGAAGGCTTCCCGTTTATTGTTGATGGAGACGCCAGACGCTAACGCACGCAGTCGCCCTCAGGCAATGGGTATTGGCTGCGGGTATTGCCTGCGGTTTTGGCGTGCCAGTCAAAACTTAAACGGACTTGTTTTCCCAACTAGGTGGCGCCCCGCATTGTGAGGGACACGTGTTCCGGAAAAAATCGCAGACGGGTCATAGATGCACTGGTCCCGTGTTTTCTGTCCAGATTAACCATCTTTATGCAGACGACATAAAAAGCCATCGGCTGCCACTGTGAGTTTAAAAAACTCGAGGGCGACGGGGGCCAAGTCCGACCGGTAATGAAGTGGGGAGCGGCACTTGGCCACGACAGGACGTTTACTCCTGCCGCTCATCCGTTGGCGAACCAACAGATGATCCCGTCACGATTGCGCGATTGAGGACCGCTAGTGGACTGGCCTTCCTTACCAGTCCGGCGAGCACTGCAAGTCGCCCTGCCGCAGAATCTCCC
>JAYSVA010000444.1:0-6074 GCA_043718785.1 Hyphomicrobiaceae bacterium | reverse complement strand
ATTCTACAGGCTTTGTCGCAAGATCAGCCCACATCTGAAGATCAGGAGGTCGGTAACCAGTTGAATCTGTTCACGAGTTAGCCGGACACTAGTGTCATCGAACCATTCGTGGCCGCAGTCGGCTTTGTACACAATGAGGGTGGCAACCGTTCCATGTTGCGCAATTTGACCATCGAACAATACCGTGACGAGCAGAAACAACGGGATGCCCGAAAAAATCAGCTAAAGCGGGCGGTGTGACTTGGTGCCTAAGGAACCGACGTGACCAATGACTGGACGAGTCCGGCAGATCTAGCCACCCAGGTTCAGCGGTTGTGGCAGCGTGGTCTGTTGCTGGCGGATCGCATCGGCGTGCAGCCGACTGACCGGCAGCCACTGGACGGCATGAGGCCGGGCCTCCCGTTTCCCCTGGCCTTGCGGCTGAAGCGCCCCGGGCCAAGTGCGCTTGCCAATGAGTTTGGATCGGTTCGCGACTGGATTGCCGATCTCCAGGCGGGATCGCGCGAGCAACGCGGCTTTGGCTACGACATCACCTGGACCAACACCAACCACCGCCAACTCGGCCTCAATCGGGTGCCAACAGGTATTCTGATTCCCACTCCCACCGATGCGCTACAGCTGATTGGGCAATTGGAGACCGCCAGCACGTTCGATGCCTTAGCGCTGGCGACGTTGACACGCTTTCCCGGCCTTCGCGACTGGCTGCAGCGACGTCCGCTACAGGTCGTCGAAAACGCGCGTGACTGGCTTCGAATTCTAGACGTGCTGGCGTGGTTTGTTTCCAACCCGAACTCGGGCCTTTATCTGCGCCAACTGGATATTGCCGGCATTGATACCAAATTTGTCGAAGCCCGCCGTGGGCTGCTTGCTGAACTGTTAGAGCTCGTGCTGGCACCACCGGCCACCAGCCAGCCTTGGCGCTCTATGGTCGGTACGTCCTTTGAAGTCCGTTTTGGCTTGCGCCCGCGCCCGGCACTGGTGCGTTTCCGCCTGCTTGACCCGCAGCTTGCCATCAATGGTCTCACTGATCTCACAGTACCAGCGGAACAGTTCGCAACTTTGAGTTGCCGCGCCACTAGCGTTTTCATTACCGAGAACGAGGTTAACGGACTGGCATTTCCAGCATTTGCCGGCGGCATGGTCGTGTTCGGCCTCGGCTATGCTGTTGACGTGCTAGCGTCAGCACAGTGGCTGGGCAAACGCCACGTGTACTATTGGGGTGATCTCGACACACACGGGTTCGCTATGTTGGACAGGCTCCGTGCAGCCTTCCCGCATACAAAATCCCTGCTAATGGACGCCGCCACATTGACGACCCACCAGCACTTATGGACCGACGAAGACACGCAACATCTCAGCCAGCTCGGGCGATTGACGGCCGCTGAGCGGGCCGTCTACGACGACCTGCGCAATAACCAGCTCGGACCTGGTGTTCGCCTTGAACAGGAGCGCGTTAGGTTCAGTGACCTGGAACGTGCACTTAGACAAATCTCGGCAAATCACAGCGCGATTTCAATCACATAGGAGTTCGCAGTTCCATCCCGTCCGGTGCACCACTTGTTTCGCAAGTGTGCCATACAAGTGCGACACACCGGTTAGTATTTTAAACCATGCGACCGCTCATCCAAACCTGACGCACGACTGTTTCCAGTGATGCTGTAACGGCCGCTGTATGGGAACGAGATCTGCCACCAGTGCCTTGGTATAGTCTTCGCGCGGCCCCCCGAGCACGTCAGCGGTCTGCCCTGTCTCGATCAAGCGGCCATGCCGCATCACCGCGACGCGATCGGGCCTGATGTATTCATGTACGACGCGAGCGTCGGTGGCTCAGGCTGCACCGCCATGACCATTGTGCCGCCGGATTTCTGCTGCGCCGCAGATGGCCCAGTTAGCGCCGCCAGCGCAGAAAAGATGACGAAAGCGCCATGCAAAACGAAACGTATTTGCCTCATAGCAGGTAGCTCCTATGAAGTCGGAAACAGCTCTGCCAACGGCCACGACGGAATAGTGGCCAATCGACATCACTACGATACTAAGCTGGCACACAATCTTCTGGCCGTATACCGGGCGTAGCAATCCGGCAGGACAAATTTTCTAAAAACACCCGAATTTTGGGCGCTACGCGCCAAAAACATCCGGGATGATTGTAACCGACAGTGCCAACCTTGCGACCGCAATCGCGGCCTGAGTTGCGTCGAAGTTCGGTTTGGCGGATCACCGGAAACGACTGCAAGGTTCCCAGCAGCTCAATTCGTTGAGCACTTTCCGCGATGGCCGCAGAGAAACCAATCAGTCCAAAATGGCAGATGACGTACGCAAAATCTGATGTTGCAGCTCAGCGCCACCGACGTGATCATCGCACAGCATGCAAGTGTTAGCGTGACTGGGGGAAGCTATGTTTGTTCTGATCATTCAGGGCGGGGATGTGGTCACGCCGCAGCAGGTGGTGCGTGGCGCGCTATACCCTGGGAGGATTCATGCCGACTAAACCCCTGCTAACTCTACCCCTTGTCGCAGCGATTGGCTGTGGCGGCACGATCTCTTCGCTCGGCCGGGATAGTACCGATGTGCTGGATTACCCGGATTTCGGCCGCAAGCTGTCGATTGAAGAGGTGGTGGGCCGCTATCCCGAAATCGGCATAATCGCGGATGTGATCCCGGTGCCGTTTCGCAGCGTCGGCAGCACGGCGATTGGTCCGGCCGAGTGGCTCGAGCTGGCGCATACCATCCATCGCCTCGCGATTCAGCGGCCCGAAATTCAGGGCTTTGTGATCCCACACGGCACCGCCACCCTGGAAGAAACCGCCTACTTTCTGCAACTCACTCTGAAGACCGACAAAACCGTGGTGCTGGTTGGCGCGCAACGCCCAGCCAGCGCGCTCTCGAGCGACGCTGGCATGAACCTGCTCAACGCCGTCCGGGTCGCCATCGATCCAGCCGCACGCGGGCTAGGCGTGCTCGTTGTCTTGAACGACGAGATCCAGTGCGCGCGGGAAGTCACCAAAACATCGACCTATCGTCTGCAGACATTCCGGTCTCCAGACTTTGGCGCGCTCGGGCATGTCGATGGTGATGGCGTGCAGATCTATCGCAAGTCGGTTCGTCGCCATACCGCCGGAACTGAGTTCGATGTCGCCGGACTGGCGACCCTGCCGCGTGTCGATATCGCCTACTCCTACGGCGGCGCCGACGGCGTTGTCATTGACGCGCTGACCGCCGCTAAAACACGCGGCATTATCTCGGCTGGATTGGCACCAGGAATTCCAACGCCTCTCGAACAGGCGGCATTGAAGCGCGCGCGCGATGCTGGAATAGTGATCGTGCAGTCCAGCCGCGCGGGCAGTGGGCGGGTGGCGCTGCGGCGCTATCTCGACCAGGAGGAGATGGTCGCCGCAGACAATCTCAATCCGCAGAAAGCGCGCATTCTATTGATGTTGGCGCTCACCCGCACAACCGCTATCCCTGCCATTCGGCAGATGTTCGCAACATATTGATCCAAACCTGCGCCGCCAGCTGGCATTGCCCCTGCTACCCGACCTTTAGCGACAAGGCCGGATCCCGTTCGAGCAGGCGGCCCACCAGGAAATCAACTTCGGCCCGCGCCTCTTTTGATAGAGCCGAACCTGGCTGGCGCTGCGCGTCGGACGTCAACAGCCCACGACGCATCAGAACATACTTGCGGATGGCGAGACCGATGCCCGGCTGCTGCTCATAGCGCATGAAAGGCAGGTGGGCATCGAACAGATCGTGCAAAGCCGTCTTGTCACGTTTGCTTTGCAACGCGCACATACGCACTAACAGCTCCGGGAAGGCGTATCCGGTCATGGCGCCGTCAGCCCCACGCCCGAGTTCGAGGTCCAGGAACACGCCGCCGTTGCCGCAGAGAATGGGCACGCGGCGCAAGCCCCGCTCCTGCTCGGCGCGGCGCAGCGTTGAAATCTTTTCGAGACCCGGCCAGTCTTCGTGCTTCAGCATAGCGCATGATGGATTGCTGGTGATAATACGCTCAATGACGGAAGTGCTAATATTGACGCCGGAGGCCAGCGGATAATCTTGCAGAACGAATGGCACATCCGCACCAATGGCCGTTGCCGCCTGCTGGAAGTAGGTCGCGATCTGGTCATCGGTCCGGCACGTGATCGGCGGCGCAATCATCACGCCCGCTGCACCTGCATCCATCGAGCTGCGCGCCAGGGTCCGCATAGCCGCAAAGCCAGGGGCCGACACGCCGACCACGACGGGTAGGTTAGGCGCACGGCGGATCACCTGAGTGGCGAACTGCAGCGCTTCGGACGGTTCCAGCTTTTGTGCCTCACCCATCATACCAAGGATGGTGATGCCAGTGACGCCGGCCTGCCGGTAGTAGTCCACCAACCGGTCCGTGCTCTTGGCGTCGACGCGGCCGTCGTCATCAAATGGCGTTGCCGAAATAATGTAAACGCCTTTGGCGTCGGGTCCGATTTTGGTCATGCATTCCCCGGAACGGTGAAGCCTCCCGTTGCGGGCGGCAGATTGAGCGCGGGCAAGACGATTACCTTGCTTGCTCGCACGCGTGGCTGATTGTTCATTTTTGCATCACGGAACGGCTTCCCACAACCGACAAAGTCAGCCTATGCAATGGTATATAGCGCGGTCCACTAGACGTTTATCCATGTCGTCCTGCCGCATCCGTGGTTTCGTTTCAGGAGCTGTTGTACTCGGCCGAGTTGGCGCGCTCGGTGACCTACAACGCTTCGCCGATCATGATGGCAGCGATCATCTATCTCATCATGCTGTGGCCGTTGGTCCGGCTCGTCAGTCGGCTTGAACATCGGATGATGGCATAGCAAAATCACACCTTCTGCGCCTTAGTGCTTGCGGAAACATGGAGAATTGAAATGCGGAACGTTGCGGTCGCCATTGCTCAGCTAGGGCCTATTCACAAAACCGACAGCCGCCGGGCCGTCGTTGCCCGCATGATCGCCATGATGGATACGGCCAAAGCGCAGGGTGCCGAATTTATTGTCTATCCCGAGCTGGCGCTGACCACGTTCTTTCCGCGCTGGCACTACGAGGCCATCGCCGACGCCGACATCTGGTTCGAACGCGAGTTGCCGGGGCCGGACACCGCGCCCCTGTTCGCGCGCGCCAAGCAGCATGGCATGGCGATGACCTTTGGCTATGCCGAGTTGACGCCGGATGGTCATCATTTCAATTCGTCGGTTCTGGTTGACAAGAACGGCGCTATCGTCGGCAAGTACCGCAAGGTCCATTTGCCCGGCCATTCGGAGTTCGATCCAGAACGGACGCATCAACATCTGGAAAAGCGCTACTTCGAGCCCGGCGATCTAGGCTTCCCGGTCTGGCGCATGCTCGGTGGCATCTTCGGCATGTGTATTTGCAATGACCGCCGCTGGCCGGAGGTTTATCGCGTTATGGGGCTGCAGGGCGTCGAAATGGTAACGCTCGGTTTCAATACACCATCGGTCAATTCGCAGAGTGCCAGCGAAGGGCCGGAACAGCGCATCTTCCATCACAAGCTCTCATTACAGGCTGGGGCCTATCAGAACTCGACCTGGGTTGTGGCAGTTGCCAAAGCCGGTAGCGAGGATGGCCATCCGATGTTCGGTTGCAGCGTCATCGTCGATCCGGACGGTCACGTTGTCGCCGAAACCAAGTCGGAGGCCGACGACGTGATCGTCCACGTCTGCGATCTCGACCGCACGCGGTTTGGCAAAGAGACAATCTTCGATTTCAAGCGGCATCGCCGGATTGAACACTATGGCCGGATCACCGCGCAAACCGGTGTCACACTGCCTCCGGAGGCTTAATGTCTGCCGCCTTCTACCAGAAGAATCTACGCAACCATCAGCGTGCCGATAGCCATCGTCACCGCTGCCTGCGTCGGATCAATCACGGGGATGCCGAGCTCGGCCTCCAGTGCGGCCCGATGCCGTGCCATACCGGCGCAGCCCATCACGATGACGCGTGCGCCGTCAACATCGCGCAGCAGCCGCCCGATTTCCAGCATCTTGCCGAACGTTTTGTCGCCGGACGCCGTTTCCGCCACACTCATTTCGAGTGGCCGTTCGCCA
>JAYSVA010000443.1:0-2794 GCA_043718785.1 Hyphomicrobiaceae bacterium | reverse complement strand
CTCCCTCGCCCTATACCCCGGCGCTCTCTGAGCGGCCGGGATATAGGTGCGCCTACGCCTCAAACCCAGGAATCCGTGTGCCCCATCAACCCAAATCACGCCCGCAAAAATCCGCGCGACAACCTCGCCAGCGCCCGCTAGGCTCAAGCACTGGGACTGCTATGCGTTGGGGGAATAGCCATGAGTGACGGTCGGGGCGGCGGCGTGAGCGGCTTTTCAAATTCGGTCGGCCGCGTGGTCGATTACCTTTTCGGCCGCAATGCGATGTTTGCCATCGCCTCATTCATGCTGCTGATCATTGCCGGTTACGCCACTTGGTCCGGCATGAACGACTTCATCATCGGCGCGACGTCATCCGGTTCCAGCGGCAAAGAATTGCCTGGCGGGTTCGCCGTCTCGCACACGTCGCTGGTGGTCGCGATCACCATCGCCCTGACGTTCCTGATGTGGCTCGCCTTGCGCGAAGCCTTCGGCCAGGAACGCAAATGGACGACGCGTGCTGTCTGTTTCCCGCTCTACATATTCCTGGCGCTGTGGTCGATTGGCTTTGGCTACGGCTTCTGGTGGAGCCTGATTTCTGGCGAGGAAGCCACCAAGAACTCGATGGCCAGCCTGCAGGAGGACGCCCGCGATTCGAGCGGCGCCGTCGCCGCCCGCCTTGATGCGGTGCGCTCGCAGCTCGACAATGTCGCCACGTGGTCGGACGGGCAAATGAGCCGCGAGGAAACCAGCGGCGGCAGCTGCGGCGTACAATCCGGCGCTGGTCGCGGCCCGCTGTACAACGCCCGCCGCAACGTCCGCGATAGCGTCGCCACCATCCGTGACAGCGTTGCCAAGAACTGGCTCGGCCCGGTGCAAGGTGACCTTGAACGGCTGCGCGCTAGCGCCTCCGGCATCGAAGGTGCGACGCCTGACGAACGCCAGAAGCGATTCGAGGCCGTCGCGACCGGCATCCGCAGCAGCGCCCGCAACATCGCCGCGCGCAGCAACGAACTCGGCAAATCGACGGCGGCGGAAATGCGCGCACTCGCCGACGCGGTGTCGGTGGAAGCGGGCAAACCCGGCTTCTCCTGCCACGATCCAGCCCTTGCCCAACGGTTGCGCGCGGCGGCTGAGCAAGCCGGCGAACCGGCCAAGTTGCAGCTACGTGCCGCCGCTTTCAACGAGGGACCGGCAGGCGTCGCCAACGCCGTCAAGAACCTGTGGGCCAACCTCGGCGCCTACATGAAGGCGCTGGCCACGTTCGTGTTCTCCGGCGGCAAAACCTCCGGCGACTGGGCGACCAGCGGCGATCCGATCACCGGGCGTGATATGATCGCGCTGCTCGCCACCATCGGCATCGACCTCGGCATTTTAGCACTGGCGATGATCGACCGCGCGCCGCCGGAAACGTTGCGCGACGGCCTGTCATCGACGCAAGGCCGCTTGCACTTGCCGCCAGCGTCCGTGGTGCGCCAGCTCGCCAGCGCCTTCGACACAGCGATTTCGCGCGCACCGGGGGCCAGCCTCGAATGGGTGCGACAGCACTTCATCCACCACAGCGGCGCGTCGTATTTCGTCATCCCCAACCTCTATAGCGTCGACCAGAAAAAGGAGGGCGAGGAACTGCGGGCTTTGGCGGTGAACCAGCTGGCTGGCGTGTTCGATGACCTGAAGCTGATCCGCGCGCTGTCGCCCAACGAGCTGAAGAAGTTCGGCGAGGAGGAGCGCCGCGAGAGCTACACCGACCTCTCCCGCTACCGCGATGATCCAGTGGTCGAGGGCAAAGGTGGTTGGTTCGGCGGCAAGGCCAAGAGCGCCAAAGCCGCCGACAGCGTGGCGCAACCCGACGGCGTCACCAAAGGCCGCCGCATCCGCAATCACGGGCTGCTGTCAAAAGCCCAACGCACCCTCGACATCGCCGGCTGGAGCCCCGCCGCCCAATCCGACGTCGAAATCTTCCGCCTCGTCGACACGGAGGGACTAACGCCGCTGCTCACCCTGATGAACGAAGCGACGTTGCAGCGGGGCGCGGAGACGGCGGCAGCGGCAAGCGACGAAGCGGCGGCGAGTAGAGGAGCTGGGGTGAAGGTGGGGAAGAAGGGGTGAAGTGGCACTTGCTTGACTGAACTACTGCTAAGCAGTACAAACAAATGCAAGATGACTAGTTCGAGTGGGACGATGGCAAGGATGATGCAAACTACGCCAAACATGGCGTCTCGTTCGATCATGCCCGGCTTGCTTTTGGCGACGCATTTGCAGTCGGTGAGATCGATGACCGGTTTGACTACGACGAAGAACGTTTCACCTTAACGGGCATGGTTCAAGGCACCCTGCTGTTCGTCGCCTACACCGAACGCGGCGAGCGGGTCCGCATTATCATGGCCAGACGGGCAACCAAGCATGAGCAAGACGACTATTATCAGCAAAACAGCCAAGCCCCTTAAGCCGCTGCGGCCAATGTCTGACGACGAAGTGATCACAGCAGCCCTCAGTGATCCCGATGGGCAGCCGCTAACACCCGATGATTTCAAGCGGATGCGGCGGGTCCCGCGTGCAAAAATCATCCGGCGGGCGCTCGGCCTGACCCAGGAGGAATTCGCCACTCGCTTCGGTATTCCCTTGGGAACGCTGCGCGACTGGGAGCAAGGTGCCGCCGAACCCGACACCTGCGCACGGTCGTACCTGACGGTTATCGCGCGGAACCCGGAAGCGGTGGCGGAAGCGTTGGGGGCAGAAGCATGAAAGCAAACGAAACTACGAAACGATTATCTCTCACTGAGATAAAGGCCGCGATCGCGCGCGGCGAGAGCGC
>JAYSVA010000442.1:0-2796 GCA_043718785.1 Hyphomicrobiaceae bacterium | reverse complement strand
TTCCAGCTGCCCCTGAGAGTGCGTTAGATGTGATCGAACTAATTTGCTCAATGCCTGACATGGCGTCCTCAAAGGGCAAGTGACGAGTGAGACTCGGGGGTGCAGATATCTGTGTGCGTCAAGAGTTATGCTGATGAGGTCGCTCAGGCAAGTAAAAACACTGCGAAAACAGTGATGACATGAGTGTTGGTTAAGTAACGAAGTTATGTCCTATCGCTGCGCTTTTTCAGTCGAGCCAAACCCACATTTCTTTCAATTATACCAGCTAGCCTATCCGACGAGTCTTTCGGCTCTTACGCATCCTCCCCCCAGCGGGGCTTGCGGGGGAGGACAGCGCGGCTCGATTTTTGTATTCACAAAAATCGATCTTGCCGCGTGAGGTGGGGGGTGTTCTCTGGAGCCAGCCCCCCATCCCCGCCCCTTCCCCCGCAACAGGGGGAAGGGAGAAAAAACCAAAACATCGTCCGATTGGCTCACTGTTATTACTCGCCTCCCCGCAATCAGGTCAGCGTTTGCGCTGTTCTGATGTCCGGGGGCTTACACGGTGCCAATGGGCTCAGTCGCGCCACACATTCAGCGGTAAAGATCCCGGATATCCGGATCGAGCTGCGCTCGAAACGGATTCCGGGAAAGCGTGAGTACGGATTTTTGCGAGGGTCAACGGCTAAGCTCGCTGGTATCAGAGGTCCTCTTGGGAAATCTGGATCAGGTCTTCGAGCGCGATTGAAATGACGGCCGTCCCTGTCTGCAGCAGGGCCTGGTCGAATGCCAGCTGGAACTCAGCCGCGGTGTTTGCGGTTGCCGCAGGATCAGTTGCGGTGGGGCCGCCCGCTTGCGATATGGGGTCCATGACGTCCTCTCGGTTGAAGCTACAAGCTACAAATGCTTTGAGATTGGTCTTAGGCAGTACGTTCTTGTCGTCAGTCCTGAGGCGCGTAGACCTAACCAACCGGCTGGCCGATGACTACTCACCAATAAGTGATAAGATCATCAGCTTACTCGATCTTGACGACCCGGCGGCGTCCGAATTTTGTCAGGCTGACACTGGATAGCCGCCCGCTGATTTCCTCGTTCAGCGTCTCGAAATCGGCAACCAGCCCTGAAGGACCGCTGACCCTAACGTTCTGCCGCCCCGACGGCTTCGAGATGGCCAACATGTCCATCGGTAGCCCCATCTCGCGGGCCGACGTCACGGTGTAGTCGATATCGCGAGCCTTGATGCTGCGCGAGACAATATCGTTGCGGGCGGCAAGCCGCACTTCGCTGCCGTTCCACCACCACACCGCACCGACCTGATTAGCAACCGCGTCGAGCGCGGTTCGCCCCGTGCCATCAATGCGCAGGCGCGTGGTCGTCCCTTTCAAGCCTTTGGACATCGTGAATTTGAGCTGGGTCTGCTCGCTCAGAATTTCTAGGGTCTTGCTGAGATCCTGTTGGGCCACGACCATCTGCACGCGGTTGTCATCGAGGCCCGTCACAAATGGGGTTGCGGCGGCGACGACTGCGGGCGTGGCGGCGATGGCGCGGGCCGGGCGGGTCTGGGCAAAGCTTGGTCCGGCCGTCAGCACCGTCAACGCAGCCGTCATCAACAGCAGCAGGAGCGCTGCCGCCATGTAGGCCCGAAGAGACTGAACGACCAACCGCAACATGAACCAAAACCTCATACGTTTGTCCTAACCTCATTAGAACATAGCATAAAACGTGTGTCGTTGCGAGACGAAATCGTACGGGTGATTAATACCCGGCCTTGCGCAAGAACCATGCCACACGCCCGGTTCCCAGGTCGCTTTTTTTCCGATGTTAGTGAACTGGCGGCTGTGTCGGACCGTTGCGGACACTCTCGGCGCCCGGTGTCGGCTCGGTGTTGGCACGGACGGCACGGCGGCTCACGAGGCCGGGCGCGGCGACCCGCTCCGCATCGACCAACGGCACCAACAGGGCGCGAGTATAGAAGATATCGATCGGCATCGCCATGGCCGAACTGACCGAATTGCCAATGGCCGTGGGCTCTCCGTTGGACTGGTTGAACAGGTCGAACCAATTGCTGACCCAGAACAGATCGTCGAGGTTGGCAAAGTCGATGTCGGATAGCGGGCCTCTGTCGAGAATATCCTTGGCAATCAGCGAGATATTATCGAGCAGATCAGCAATCTCAGCCGACACGGGTGAGCCATCCTTGGCCAACGACGCCTTGATCGCTTTCGGTACTCGGCCAGTGGCGAAACCCTCTAGCGTGCGCTGCAGCGCGGCCTTGACGTCCGGCGCTGAGCCATCCGCGAGGGCGTTCGAGAGCGCGGCTGTTGGGGCTAGGGCATCGGTCGCGTCGGCGGGCTCGCCCGTTGCAGCCGTCGGTGCAGTGGCGGCTCCGCGGTCCTTCAAGGGGGCGGCTCCGGCCGACTTGCCGTTGCCGTCGGCTTTGGTGGTCTCGGACTTGCCTTTGGCTTTTTGCGCGGCCGTGTTGGCGGCGTTCTTGGCGGTGTGTTCTGAGGCGACGCCGCCTTGCACGCCACTGGCAATGGCGGTCGTCGTTGCACTGGCGGCCGGGCGTGGCCCGCCATCATCCGCCTTCGCTGACGCGTTGTCCCTGGCTGCATCCCGCGCACCGTTACCTTGGGAGTTGCGCTCGCCCCCACGCGCCTGGTTTGGTGCCGCTGCCGGTGGCAAGCTGGCTGCAGTTCCGCCTTGCGGCGACGCTGACGTTGACGCCTTGACATTCAGCAGGGCTGATTCAAAAGCTTTCAGCGGGGCCGCGTTGGCCTTGGCATCGGATTGCGCATGTGCCCGTTCCGAGGCGCG
>JAYSVA010000441.1:0-6086 GCA_043718785.1 Hyphomicrobiaceae bacterium | reverse complement strand
CCGAGCATTTCAAGCGCGTGCTGGTGACCAAGGCCGACGACTACATCAAGTATTTCGACGGCCTGAAGCCGATCTTCGGCAAGAGCATGATCACGCATGACGGCGCGCTGTGGCAGAAGATCCGTATGCCGCAGCAACCGGCGTTCCACCCGGACATGTTTGCCGAGTACATTCCGTACTTCCTCAAGGCCATCGACAGCAAGATGGAGCTGTGGAAGGATCTCGCCAAATCAGGCGAAAAGTTCGAAATGGTCGAGCAGACCTGGACGCTTGCCGCCGATATGATCTGCAAGGCGCTGTTTGACCGCGACATGCCGTTCAATCCGCATGTCGTGTTCAAGTGCGTCAAAACCTACACCGACGTGATGAACCACAAGTCGATCCGCCTGAAAAAGACGGCGGGCGAGGAGTTCGAGATCACCGAGGAAGATGCGTCCAAGGCGATGGACGTCTGGGCCGGTGTGCCGCCAGCCGTGTTCGAAGCAGGCCCGCGCGAACACCGCGAACGCACGTTGCTGTCGATGATCGAGGCGGCGGTTGCCGATCCAACCGTGCCGGAATTCGACCAGCAGCAGGCCATCGACGAGCTGAAGCAGTACCTGTGGGCCGGCACCGAAACCACGGCGCTCACCTTGGCCTGGGCGATGTTCCTGTGCTCTCGCCACCCCGAGACCGCCAAGCGCATCCGCGAAGAGGGCGCTGCCGTCTATGGCGACCGCGAGCCAACCGCCGCTGACTATTCCGGCCTCGCCTACACCCGCGCCGTCATCCAGGAAACCATGCGGTTGTATCCGCCGATCTGGGGCCTGATCCGCATTGCCAGCAAAGCCGACGAGATCGACGGCAAGGAAATCAAGGTCGGCGACCGCGTGGTGATGTTCGCCTATGGCGTGCACCACAACCCGAAATACTGGGACGCGCCTGAGGAATTCCGCCCGGAACGCTTCATCGGCAACCAGAAGCGCACGCCGTACACCTACATCCCGTTCGGCGGCGGCAAACGCGCCTGCATCGGCGGCGCCATGAGCCAGGTCGAGAACACGCTCGCCCTGTCGATCCTACTGCGCCGCTTCCAGCCCGATTTCGTCGGCACAGCTGATGCTGACGGTTCCGTCGAGCCCGGCATCAACGCCACCGTCACCCTGACGCCCAAAGGCGGCCTGTACTTCAAAGTGCGGGAATTGGCGGGTTAAGGTGGCTACTGACTGTGGAGCCGTGAACGGACCGCTTGTAGGATTCTCGTGTGCATTGGCGAACGACCGCCCAACATGAGGATCACGAAATGCTTGAAGGTTTGGCAATTGTCGTTTTACCGTGGCTGGTCCCTTATTTTGCAGTTGTTGCCGCACCTACCCTTAAATGGGCTGGCGCAATCGCTATAGTCGTTACCGCCATATGTCTGGGGCATTACGGTCAGGGAGTGATCGAAACGGAGCGCATCCTAGCGCAACACGGAAAATTGGGTCGTTTTCACGGTATGCTCGAGGGAATCGCGCTGTGGACCGTGCCATGCGTTTGGGTAGGATTTGCGTTTCGTGCCATTACGCTCAGGTTAAGGAACGAAGGCTGGGGAATCCGCACAGTCGTTTCTGTTCATCTGCTCCCGTTGCTTCTGCTCACAATGTTTCTCACGCTGTTCTTGGCGCGCTAGCTCGAAGCGCACTAGGCGACCACCTAGGTAGATGCGCGCCTCAGCTGCGCTAACCTGCCACCATGGCGGAGGCGGACACGCGCGGGGGTGACACGGGGCAACGGCGGGAGCGGCCATTGCTGTCGGGCTGGGGCGTGTCCGTCGCCCGCCTCTTGGCTGCTGCGGCGGATTTCGTGGTGCCGCCGGTTTGTCTGGGGTGCCAGAAGCCGCTGGGGTCACACGATTGCCTGTGTGCGGCGTGCTGGTGCCAGATTTCGTTCATCCGCGCACCGCTGTGTGACCGCCTTGGCTGGCCGATGCCGTTTGATACCGGCGGCACGATGGTGTCAGCCCAAGCCAGCGCCGACCCACCGGACTATCATCGCGCCCGCGCCGTCGCCAAATTCGAGGGCCTGATGCGGCCGCTGGTGCACGGCCTGAAGTATGCCGACCGCCACGATGCCCGTCGCCTGTTTGGCACCTGGATGGCGGCAGCAGGTGCTGATCTGCTGGCCGATGCCGATCTCATCGTGCCGGTGCCGCTGCACCGCTGGCGGCTTCTCAGCCGTCGCTTTAACCAATCAGCGCTCATTGCCGGGGAGATCGCGCGGGCCAGCGGCATCGCGCTTGACCAGCGCATTCTGGAGCGCGTCAAACAAACCGCGCAGCAGGTCGGCATGACCCGGGATCAGCGCCGCCTGAACATGAGCGGGGCGTTCAAAGTGGCCGCCGGGCGGGGGGCTGAAATCGAGGATAAGCGCGTGGTGTTGGTCGACGACGTCATCACGACCGGCGCCACCATCAACGCCTGCGCCCGCGCCCTCAAACGCGCCGGGGCCGCCCGCGTTGACGTGCTAGCCCTTGGGTTGGTTATTCCGGGTGAAATGGTGACGACATGACCACGTCAAAACCCGTGCTGCGGCACGATTTGGTGCGGCGCTTAGTACTTTCTGCGAAATTCCGCACGATTTCGTCGGGAAAGCCCCATCAACCGTTGACCGCGCCCCAGACCGGGCATATACGACGGGTGTTTAGCCGCGCAGGGCCCGTCCCCGCGCGGTTACCGTATTTGTGGCGGGTGATCTCTCAACTGTGCGCTTTTGTGCACAGCGCATGAGGTGGCACTAAGCTGATACTTAGCTTCACAGCGACACTCTGCGAGACACTCTGCTTTTCGTTCATGGCTGGGCAACCGCCCAACCGCACCTGATCAAGTAACCGTAGGACGACACGTAATGGCTAATACCAAATCAGCCCAAAAAGCTGCCCGGCAGATGGTTCGCCGCACTGAAATCAACAAATCGCGCCGCACCAAGTTGAAAACCGAAGTGCGCGCCGTCGAAGACGCCATCACCAAAGGCGATAAGCCTGCGGCCGTTGCTGCTCTCAAGGTTGCTGAGCCGATCCTGATCCGCACCGCCCAGAAAGGCGTGCTGCATGCCCGCACCGCCAGCCGCAAAGTCTCGCGCTTGACCATCCGCGTCGCCAAGATGGCCTGAACTTCTGGTCTGGCCAGTGGACAACTGGCAGACAGAGGGGCTGTGTGGCGGATATGTTACGAGGCCTAAACGGTATCTAATCTTGTGACCCGAAATCGAGGGCCGGAGACGACGAGTTTAAGGGCTTTCGAAACAGCGGCAGACCAACGGAACTGAACTGGATGCCCTGCTACACAATCTGTGACAAGTAAAATTTACATCGAAACGGCGCTTCCTTTGGAGGCGCCGTTTGTTTTTGGGGGTGTTCTAAATTCCTTGTGGACTCAATGTGGTTTCCCACAGGTCTCGATTTGTTCAGGGGATTATCCCCTATGCTGGTGGATAAGTTCTAGCTGCTATCGTTTGAATTTGGCCAGCTCACCGCACTTGTCACCCGGGACGTCCTGTGGTTAATAGCGTTTATGGTGAGAAGTTAACGGGTGAGTAACCCGGCCTTGAAAGTCTTAATCAAGTAACTTTCTCATGTGTTTGCGTATCGTCCCGCTCCTGTGCGGAAACATCATTCAATGATGCTGGGGACGAATAAGAAATTGTAATAGTGTGCGTATGAGCGTGCCTGGTGAATTCCGGGCACAGGTTGCGTTACTTTGTGTTCAAGGTGTGTTGCTTGCCGCATTTGGCAAACAACCGGTCGTGAGGGCGACTTAAGCTTGGGCACTCAGGTGGAGGGTAGCAGTGGCTTCACACGATAACATCCCGGCTCGTTATGGGCCGATTGCGGATGTGTCCGTTGGTGACACTTGGAGTCATCTTAAGTCGGACACAAAGGCCGTTTTGGTCGATGTACGTACCCGTGCAGAATGGGCGTTCGTCGGACTACCTGATTTGAGCTCATTGTCAAAGCGGCCAATCCTGGCTGAATGGCAAACGTTTCCAGATAATCGTGAAGATCCACAGTTCGCTGAGCGGCTGACGTCAGCCCTCAACGACGCAGGGGTATCGAAAAACGCACCTGTGTTTTTCATTTGTCGCTCGGGGGGCCGCAGTAAGCGTGCCGCCGAAGTGATGACAGCGGCAGGGTTTGAACACTGCCTCAACGTAGCCGACGGTTTTGAAGGACCGTTGGATGGCGACCGGCACAGAAGCCGCGTCGGGGGCTGGAAGGCCGCTGGTCTTCCGTGGGCTCAAGGATAGGCTGTTTCTGCTAGCGCAGGCACAGGTTTCATCAGCTGGCATGGCGATGGGGTTAGCGCTTGACGTGCACCCTCGGGCCCATTGGCAGCATTCAACGGTGACTGACAGACCTACGGTTGTCCGCTATGCGGCCGACGACCGATGGATCGTGTTTGTCACCATGGCAGACAATTCGTGGGGTTAAACCTTATGGCTAACGATATGAACTTCGATCCGAGGGCGGGTCAGGCTCACAACGAAGCACAAAATGATGCACGTGGTGCATTGAACACTCTTCGCGACATACGATCTGAGAGCGGTACCAACGATTTACGCCGCGTCCACGTCAGTGCGACGGACCTGAAGGGCGACACACTCTCGCTCGGCACAGCGCTCACTGTTACGGGCAATGGCGAAATTCGCGGCCAAAAGGTCCGCACGCTGCTCCGCGCTCAGCTCGGCGACGAGATCTTCAACAGCTGGTTTAACTCGCTTGAAATCGATGCTGTTGAAGGCGAAGTCGTCCGCGCCTCGGTGCCCGTGAAGTTCCTGCGCAACTGGATCCAGTCACACTATGCTGAGCAGCTGCTGCGCTGCTGCCAAGCCGAATTCAAAGGCGTCCAGCGCGTTGAAGTCGTGCTGCGCACCCCAGGCGCCGTCGTTCAGCGGGCAGTGGCTCCACAGAACCTGCGCTCCGAGCATCACGATGATGAAAACTCATCAATCAGCCAGCGCGCGACACCGGCCCGCGCCATGCCAGCGCCGCAGCAGCGCACCCAAGTTGGCGCGTTTGAGGGCTCGCCGCTCGATCCGCGCTACACCTTCGACAGCTTCGTCATCGGCACATCCAACCGCATGTCGCATGCCGGCGCGACGCAGGTAGCCGAAACCATCTTCAGCGAGAACCGCGGCTTCAACCCGCTGTTCATTCACTCCACAGTTGGCCTCGGCAAGACGCACTTGCTGCACGCCATCGCCTGGGAAGTGAAGCGCCGCACCCCGCACGCGCAGGTTCTGTACCTCACCGCCGAACGCTTCCGCTACCAGTTCGTCGAGGCGATGCGCTCGTCCGACCCGATGGCCTTCAAGGACAAGTTCCGTTCGATCGACCTGCTGCTGATCGACGATCTCGAGTTCCTGCATGGCCACCAGACCGAACAAGAGTTCGACGCCATCATCAACTCGCTGCTCGATGGCGGCAAGCAAGTGGTTGTGGCCTCGGCCCGCGCCCCGAACCAGATCGAAAAACTGAACGAGCGCATGCGCTCACGCCTGCAGCGCGGTCTCGTCACCGAACTCGGCGCCCTCGACTATGATCTTCGCCTGCGCGTCCTCGAAAAGCGTATGGCCGAGAAGCGCCAGATGGATCCATCCTTCGAGATGGGCCGCGACGTGCTCGAACTGCTCGCCGACAAGCTGACCGAAAGCGGCCGTGAGCTGGAAGGCGCGATCACCCGCCTGCACGCCACCTGGCAGTACATGAAGACGCCGATCAAGCTCGACATCGCCGAGACCGTGATCCGCGACCTCGTCCAGGGTGCCGAACCAAAGCGCATCAAGATCGAGGACATCATCAAGACGGTGTCACGTCATTACGGCGTGTCGAAAGGCGATATCCTCTCGCAGCGCCGCCACCGTTCGGTCGTCTGGCCGCGCCAAATCGGCATGTACCTGTCGAAACAGATGACGACGCGTTCGCTGCCCGAGATCGGCCGCCGCTTCGGCAACCGCGACCACACCACAGTGCTGCACGCCATCCGCAAGATCGATGGCTGCCTGACCGCCGACGCCAAGCTGAAGGACGAACTCGAAGACCTGAAGCGCCAGATCGGCAATTGATCTGC
>JAYSVA010000045.1:0-10799 GCA_043718785.1 Hyphomicrobiaceae bacterium | reverse complement strand
CCGCTTTCCCGGAAATCAAGCGCTGAGCGCTTGGTTATCCGGGATCTTCGCCTGCTGATAGAAACCACGAAACCTAAACGGGGGAAGATCCCGGATGTACAGCGCCATCCGGCGCTGCCTCCGGGAAACCGGCGGGGAGGATTGCGATGAAGCCTCCAATTCCGTCCTCAAACCGCCGCTGAGCGCTGGTTATGCTTGCGGCGCATCAGGTCTTTGGCCAGTTCGACGGTGACGGCGGCGTCGCGGCCGTAGGCGTCGGCACCAACGGCTTTGGCGAAATCCTCGTTCAACGGCGCACCGCCGACCATGACGATCAGGTCGTCGCGGATGCCTTTTTCCTTCAACGTATCAATGACGACTTTCATGTACGGCATCGTCGTCGTCAGCAGCGCCGACATGCCGATGATGTCAGGCTTGTGCTCCTCAATCGCCGCCAGATACTTCTCGACGCCATTGTTGACGCCAAGGTCGATCACCTCAAACCCAGCACCTTCCATCATCATGCCAACGAGGTTCTTGCCGATGTCGTGAATGTCGCCCTTGACGGTGCCGATCACGATCTTGCCCTGGCGTGGTGCGCCACTCTCGACCAGCAACGGGCGCAGCACGGCCATCCCGGCCTTCATGGCGTTGGCTGCCAGCAGCACCTCCGGCACGAACAAAATGCCATCGCGGAAATCGACGCCGACGATGCGCATGCCTTCCACGAGGCTCTCGGTCAGCACCTTGTAGGCGGTCCATTTGCGCCCGAGTAGGATGTTAACGCCCTCAACCACCTCGTCTTTCAGGCCGTCGTAGAGGTCCTGGTGCATCTGCTCGACCAGGGCGGCGTCATTGAGATTGGCAAGAACGATATCGTCGTCGGCCATGGTGGCTCCACTTGCAGGAAAACGGCGCAGAAATGCTCGTCAAGCTAACCGCAACGCACCGGTTGTGCCAACATTTTTAGCGGCTTGCTAAACTGTCCGCCTAATACGCCACCTTGTCAGAACCACATTCGGCTGCGATACGCGCTGACAAATGCCGTTCTACTGGCAGTTCGCTAGGCGATGTCGCCCTTCAGCGCCGCCGAGCCTGCGTGCCGTCCATCACGGCCGATCAACAAAAAAGATTAGTATAGTCATGGCTTTACCTCCTTTACTCACGCTCGCCAACATCCAGCTGACCTTTGGCGGCACACCACTGCTGACCGGCGCTGACCTGACGGTGGCCCCGGGTGACCGCATCTGTCTGGTCGGCCGCAATGGCTCCGGCAAGTCGACGTTGCTGAAAATTGCGGCAGGTCTGGTCGAGCCCGACAAGGGTGACCGCTTCCTGCATCCGAGCTGCCGCGCCCGCTACCTGCCGCAAGAAGCCGACTTCTCAGGGTACGACACCACGCTCGCCTATGTCGAAGCTGGCATGAACGAGAACGACGATCATTACCGCGCCGAATATGTGCTGTCGTCGCTCGGACTGACCGGCAAGGAGGACCCGTCGCGGCTGTCGGGCGGTGAATCGCGCCGCGCCGCGTTGGCCCGTGTGCTCGCCCCGTCGCCCGACATTTTGATGCTCGACGAGCCAACCAACCATCTTGATTTGCCCGCCATCGAATGGCTCGAAGCCGAGCTCGCGTCATTGCGCGCCGCCATCATACTGATTAGCCATGACCGGCGGTTCCTGGAGAACTTATCGAAGACCACCGTGTGGCTGGATCGCGGCACGACGAAAATCAACCCGCAGAGCTTCGCGTTCTTTGAAGCCTGGCGTGACCACATGCTCGATATTGAAGAGCAGGAAGCCCACAAACTCGACCGCAAAATCGCCCGCGAGCAACAATGGATGCACGGCGGCGTCACCGGACGGCGCAAGCGCAATGTCCGCCGTGTCGCCCTGCTCGCCGAGATGCGCACCGAGAAGCGTGATGCCCGCAAGGTCCAGGGTGACGCCGTTCTCACCGCCTCCGAAGGCACGCAATCCGGCAAGCTGGTGGCCGAGGCCAAGGGTGTGTCGAAAATCTACGACGGCCGCGCCGTTGTTGCCAACACGACGTTGCGGTTGATGCGCGGCGATCGCCTCGGCCTCGTCGGCCCCAACGGTGCCGGTAAAACCACGTTGCTGAAGATGCTAACCGGCCAGCTGGAGCCAGATAGCGGCAGCATTCGCTTGGGCGCGAACCTGGAACTCGTCACCCTCGACCAGCGCCGTGACGAACTCAACCCGAACTGGACCGTTACTGACGCGATGACCGGCGGACGTGGCGACCAGGTGACTGTGAATGGCAAAGTCCGCCACGTCGCCAGCTACATGAAGGACTTCCTGTTCCAGCCGGAGCAGGCGCGCAGCCCGGTCTCCGTGCTGTCAGGCGGCGAGCGCGCACGGTTGTTGCTGGCACGTTGCCTAGCCAAGCCGTCGAACGTGCTGGTGCTCGACGAACCAACCAACGACCTCGACCTCGAAACACTTGATCTGCTGCAAGAGCTGCTAACCGACTATCCGGGCACCCTGCTACTGGTCAGCCATGACCGCGACTTCCTCGACCGCATCGTCACGTCGGTGGTGGCCGCCGACGGCGACGGCCGCTGGATCGAATATGCCGGTGGCTATTCCGACATGCTGGCACAGCGCAAGGGCACCGAGCTGGCGAACAAGAACGCGCTGGCCAACACCCCGGCGCAGAAGACGGCGGCAGCAGCCGCTGCGGCCCCGGCGTTTGCAGGCCCTAAACGCAAGCTGTCGTTCAAGGAGAAGCACGCGCTCGACACTCTGCCCGGCCTGATCGACGGCTACAACGACAAGATTGCGACGTTGCAGGAGAAGCTTGCTGAGCCGAACCTGTTCGCGAAGAACCTCGAAGCGTTCAACAAAGCGGCAGCGGAGCTGAAGGCCGTCGAGACGAAGCTGGCATCAGCCGAGGAACAGTGGCTGGAGCTTGAGATGCTCAGGGAAGGGCTGGAGGGTTGATTCGCACAACAAACAAGTCGGCAGGCTAAATTTAGTCTATTGACTAAATTTAGCCTGCCGACTACATATATGTTAGTTCGAGTGGCCAGGAACATTCCATGAGCAATACGCAATCGTACTCCAACCCATTCCGGCCAGGAAATGGCCAGCAGCCGCTGTACCTTGCAGGGCGGACCCATGAACAAGAAGATTTTGAACGAATGCTAAAACAGAGGCCGGTTTCACAGAACCTAGTTCTGACAGGCCTTCGTGGCGTCGGCAAAACGGTGCTACTCAACGAACTGAAACCGATTGCCCAAAAATCGAACTGGTTGTGGGCAGGTAACGATCTATCGGAGTCTGCCTCGCTAACCGGAGAACGGATTGCAAAACGAATTGTCACCGACTTAGCAAGCTTGCTCGGTCCTCTACTCACTCAGCAGGAGCCTACAAATAAAACGATAGGTTTTCTTGCAACCGAGCTGTCCAGCAACAGACCTTTGAATTTCGATGATTTATGGAAAATATACGAACAAACCGGCGGCTTGGTCGAGGACAAGCTCAAGGCGGTAATGATTATAGTTGCAGATATTATCGGGCGAACTAATTTAAATGGAATTATTTTCGCATACGACGAAGCTCAAAACCTAAGCGACCATAAGGCTAGCCACGAGTTTCCCTTGTCGCTATTGCTTGACGTTTTTTCCTATTTCCAAAGGTTAAACAACAAATGTAGCTTCATGCTCGTCTTGTGTGGCCTGCCAACGCTACTGCCCAAGCTAAACGAGGCAAGAACATACACAGAGCGCATGTTTCATATAATGCGATTACAGGGACTCGACGATGCTGCTGCAAGAGAAGCAATTCTTCGACCAATAGAGATCTCTCACAGCAAGTTAAAGTTTTCAGATCCTGTGATTGCCGACATCATCAAAATGTCAGGCGGTTACCCTTACTTTATTCAGTTTGTTTGCAAAGAAGTTTTTGATGCCTGGATTGTGAAGGCAAAAGATGGATTGGTTCCGACAGTAGCTAAAATTGAAATCATGAGAAAACTTGATGAAGATTTCTTTGCCGGTAGATGGTTAAGGGCAACAGACCGTCAACAGGATTTTCTAAAGGTAATTGCCAGCTTAGCGAACAGCGAAGATGAATTCTCCGTGAGTGACATTGTCGAAGCCTCAAAAAAAATCCTAAAAAAGGGCTTTAACCCAAGTCACGCGGCACAAGTCTTACTAGCGCTGGCCGAGAAAGGTCTCGTGTACAAGAGTAGGCGCGGTAACTATATGCTTGCGGTCCCGCTGATGTCGCAATTTATTCGTCGACAACTCCAAACTTGATCGCAACTCAATGCCGGAAGTGGCGCATGCCCGTTAGCACCATGGCGAGGCCTTTGGCGTCGGCGGCGGCGATGACTTCGTCGTCGCGGACGGAGCCGCCGGGCTGGATGACGGCGGTTGCCCCGGCGTCAGCGGCCGCCAAAAGCCCATCGGCGAACGGGAAGAACGCGTCGGAAGCAACGACGGAGCCGCGTGCCAATGGCTCGGATGCGCCACACGCTTTGGCGGCTTCCTCAGACTTCCAGGCGGCGATGCGGGCACTGTCGATGCGGCTCATCTGCCCGGCGCCAATGCCGACGGTGGCTCCCGCCTTGACGTAAACGATGGCGTTTGACTTGACGTGCTTGGCCACCCGGAACGCGAATCTCAGGTCGGCCAGCTCCTGGGTTGTAGGTGCGCGGTTGGTCACGACCTTCAGTTCCAGATCATCGACCATGCCATTGTCGCGCGACTGCACCAGCAGGCCGCCCGCTAGCGAGCGAACCATCAAACCCTTCGCGCGCGGATCGGGCAGGCCGCCCGTCGTCAGCAGGCGTAGGTTCTTCTTGGCGGCGAAGATCGCCTTGGCTTCCGGCGTAGCATCTGGCGCAATCACCACTTCGGTGAAGATCTTGGTGATCTCAGTGGCAGCCTCCGCATCAATGGTGCGGTTCAGCGCGATGATGCCACCGAACGCGCTGGTCGAGTCGCAGCGCAAAGCCGCCAGATAAGCGTCCTTCAGCGTCGCGCCAATCGCCACACCGCATGGGTTGGCGTGCTTGATGATGGCGACGGCGGGCATCGTCGGATCGAATTCTGCGACCAGCTCGAACGCGGCGTCTGTGTCGTTAAGGTTGTTGTAGGACAGCTCCTTGCCCTGGTGCTGTGTGGCAGTGGCAACGCCAATGCGGCGGTCAGCCGACCGATAGAATGCCGCGATCTGATGCGGGTTCTCGCCGTAGCGCAGCTCTTGCGCCAGCTCGCCGCCGAACGCCCGGTATTTCGGCGCGGTCTGCTCCAAGGTTGCGGCAAACCAAGTCGAGATCGCCGCATCGTAGGCGGCGGTGCGAGCATAGGCTTTGGCGGCCATGCGCTGGCGGAAGCCAAATGTCGTGCCGCCTGCGTTCGCCGCCATCTCGGCCAGCACACCGGGGTAGTCTGCCGCATCAACCAGCACGACGACGCCATCATGGTTCTTGGCGGCGGCGCGGATCATCGCCGGGCCGCCGATGTCGATGTTCTCGATGCACTCATCATAGGCAGCGTTCTTGGCGATGGTTGCCTCGAACGGGTAGAGGTTGACCACCAGCAGATCAATCGGCTGGATGCCAGCTTTCGCGGCCGCACTATCGTGCTCGGCATTGCCACGGATCGCCAGCAAGCCGCCATGCACCGCCGGATGCAGGGTCTTAACCCGGCCATCCATCATTTCCGGGAAACCGGTCAGATCGGCCACATCGGTGACGGGCAACCCGGCCGCCTTCAGCGCCGCCGACGTGCCGCCCGTGGAAACCAGCGCTACGCCTTGGTCGGCAAGTGCCTGAGCAAACGGCACCAGGCCGGACTTATCGGACACGGAAATCAACGCACGACGAATTTTATGGGTCTGCATAGGACTCTGACTTTTCAATAGTTTGCGCGGACAACCGCTTCAGCGACCACTGTACCTCGGTTTCACCGAACGTGGCACCCCGTAGCACAATCTGCTCGGTGCGGGCAGGTCCACCAGCCAACGCCAGATGCGTGCTCTCCTCAATCGAGAGCTCAGCACCGACCGCCGCGAACCGCCACAAATCGCCATTGACACTGCCGTCTTCGAGCAAGATGTCGACGGTACCAGCCACGTCGCCGCTCCGCACCGTTACGCCGGGGGCCAAATGGAAGTGCACGGCAAATGGAATATCAGTCGGCAGCCGCAATTGCCCCGATGGAGCGGCCAGCCGATCTGTGCCGTTCACCCGGTCACCGGCAGAGTTGATGGCGAGGCGGCGGCGATGCAAGATGTTGCTGCGCTCCACGTAGCCGTCATGACTGGCTTCAAGCACCAAACCGCCATCAGCCGTTTCAATCAGTGTCGCTGTCACCTCGTCCGGTGCGCACATCGGCGCCGCGCCCAGACCGTCCTCAAGCCGCGCATCCCGCACTAACTTGGAGGACGACTGTCCGCCCAGCGTCAGCGTGTTGTGGCTGGCAGTCGCCCGAGCTTTCGCAGCCCAGGCTGCGTGATGTGCCGGACCAGGCGCCCCGCAGTTCACGAACAGCGGCCGATCACCAATACTCATTTCGAAGGATAAACATCCGGCATGCGCCTGGCTTGAAACTTCCAGTGGCGGCGGCGTGCCGACGTCCGCGATTACAATCACAGCGCCCCGCTCCAGCCGCGCCATGTCCGAAGGCTTGCTAATGATCGATGGTGCGATAATGCTTGGTGAGTAGGCCAGCACCGTCGCGACGGCCTCGGGGCGGACACAGGCCATGCCGTTGAAGCGTGCCACACCACCGCAGCCCAGCCGCAAAAACTGCAGCATGTGCTGCAAACGCTCGATCGACAGATCCAGCGCAATTGGAGCTGAACGTTCGCGCGCCGAATAGCATTGCCGCAGTGGCAACAAATCCAGCAGCAAATCGATCAGCACGTTGGGGTTGCGGCTGATGTGGCCACCATCACCGGTCACCTGATGCTGCAGCTCAGTGACTAGGTTGGCTTCAATCCCACCTTGCAAACGCTCAAGCCCGGCAATGCTAAGCGTTGCCATTAGCAAAGCCGTCAACGCATGAATTCGTGGGTATCCGGCGGGCGCATCGGGCCATGCCGCCAACAGGGTCACCACCTGCTCGCCCAAACTGTCGAGCGTCGCATTGTAACGCTCATCGCTCGCGCCATCGAGCAGCACATCGGCATGACATAGCCATGCCACCAAACGACGGCTTGCCACTTCCGGTGATCCGCCAACCGGATGCTCTGCGCCAGAGCGCTGCAACCAGTCAGCCACCAGATCCTGGGCGGCGCGTGTCGCCCGGGGGTCCGCTGCAGCGTTGAGATGGCGTAGCCAGTCGAAACTGTGCAGGTCACGTTCCCATGCCTCGGACGGGGCTGGCACAGCAAATGGCGAGCGCCCACTGAGCTTTGCCAATGCGCCGCTTAGGCCGAAGTGACCCGTTGCAATCTCGCTCGCAAAACTTGGATCGGCACCACGCAGATCGTGTGGGCTGATGAGCAGATCGTCGATCTGAGGCGCGCCGAACTTCCACCGCAGCAACGACGAACGCCGCAACCGCGATACCGCGACCCGACGCTGATGGCTCAGGCTTAGCCGCGCCACTTGCGCGTGTTCGCTTATTGTCAGGCGCTGCATATCTTCAGATGCCGGTTCGGACGCCGTACAGGATTGAGAAGCCTGCACATAATGACCGGCAAAGAGATTCGGCGGAAGCCTGATTGGGCAAATGCCCGAACGAACCTGTGCAAAGTGTCACCACAGGCCGAAAAACACGACGTCCCCACACGACGGTTGATCACGCAACTCACAGCGACGACCGCACCAAACAGCTGTGCGTGCAAAAAATCACACACAGCCCAATGATTCGTATGCATTTAATTGATTTTGGACGGGAACAAGGTCGCCGCCCGCTTGCCGCAATGGCGCGACTCACTGAGAGTCATCCGCTAGAGAAATCAAAACATCGGCAGGGAATTTCCATCATGAAGCGCGAACAGTCGGGCCCGATTCTGAGCGCCGTGTTCGTCGATTATGACAATATTTACATGTCATTGCGGCGGAAGAACGAAGAAGCGGCCAAGCGTTTTGCGAAGGACGCTGGTGCCTGGATTCGTGAAATTGAAAGCGGTCGCCTGATCACACCGACCAATGGCTCAATGACCAATGGTTTGATGGATGAGCGCCCGCGCCGCATCGTTATGAACCGGTGCTATGGTAACCCCGTGCCACGCCGCAATGCCAACGACAGTTCTACGGACATGAACTCGTTTCCGTTCATTCGCCACAACTTCCTGCGCTCTGGCTTCGAAACGGTCGATTGCCCCCCACTCACCGCACAGCTGAAAAACTCAGCCGACATTCGTATGGTGATGGATGTGCGTGATTTGCTGACTCACGATACGTACTTTGATGAATTCGTGATCCTTTCAGGGGATGCTGACTTCACACCAGTATTACACCGCTTGCGCGCTCACGCACGCCGCACGGTCATCTTCGCTAACGACTTTACCGCACAACCCTACACGGCGATCTGTGATGGTAAGGTGCAAGAGTCCGACTTGCTAAATCTGCTGCTCGAGGGTCGCCTGCCTGGCCAGCTCCCAGATGCAGCACCTGCCGTACTAACCACCAGCATCCAGAACGAAGATGTGGCGCGCGAGATCATCACGGAAGTTGTCAACGCCGTCCGCAGCGCCTCGGTGCCAATGCCACTGGAAGCGCTGGCTGATCGCGCCATCCGTGCCCTGGGACATGACCGCACCATCGGCAGCAACTGGGCTGGCACCGGTGGGTTCCGCGACCTGCTGAACCGCCACCTGCCCGAAGACGTCCGGATGACCGAGCAGCCGCCGTATCTGGCGTTCGAAGTGCGGCGTGCCGTTGAAGCCACGGCGCCAGCTCCACGTATTGAAGCAGCACCAGTGCAGGCGGCTCCCGTGCTGGTTGCCCAGCCTGCACCGCCTGCAGCTGAACCACGGTTTGATCGCGCCGCCTTCTTCGCGTCGCTGCCGTCCGCCAGCCAGATCGCCGCCGCTCAGCCGACCGTCAATATTCCGACCTCGCCGTTACAGCCGGTTGAGCAGCCGGTTGCTGCGGTTCGCCTACCAGCCGTGCCACAGCGCGCAGCTCCCGAGGGATATGTGCAGCCGACGGCCATCCAGGCGCAGCAAGTGCAGGTTTCGGCACATATTGCTGCCCAAGCGCAGCTCCAAAATGTGCGACCTGCCTATGACATCCCGCGCACACCGGCGACGCAATCGAACTTGCTGCCGCAGCACGCCGACATTGCCGCCTATCAGACGCAGTTCCAGCAGCCGATCCAAATTCCGGCGCTCCAGCCTACGCCAGTTCAGCAGCAGCCGGTAGCACCGGCTCCGGTCATGCAGCAGCCTCAGCGCGCCCCGGTTCAGCCACGCACCGCTGACGCCGCGCAGATACTGCAGCAGTCGATTGCCCGCATTCATGAGGCCTGTCAGGCACCGCCGCTGGCGCCGCCGGAATATCGGGTGCTGTTTGAATGCATGGCGACTGAGATTGCCGAGCAAGGCCTGCTTGGCGCACAAACGCTGGTCAATATCGTTGGCCGCGCCCAGACTTTTGGTGTCGAACTCCGCCGTGACGACGTGCGTTTTGCCCTCGAAGTGGTGGGCGAGGCTGATCCGTGGTTCGAGCAGGGCGCATCGGCCAACCTGTTCGCTGGTCGCTTCCGCAACTACGTGGTTGCCCGCTGCCGTGGCCAAGGCCTGACCTTGACCGCCGACGAGCTCGACCTGATCGATGCCTGGTTCGCCGGTGTCGGCCAGCCGCAGCTCCAGCCACGTGTCCAGCAGCCTGCACCACAGCCACAGATGCAGGCCCCGCCAGCTCAACCGCGCTTGCGTCAGCCAACCATCGCGGCTCCTGCCACTGAGCGCTGGTGGAACCAAACATCGGATCAGGCCCAGGACCTCGGCGCTGAAGAATTCCCCCGCATCGTCAAAAACCGCCTGCGCGGCTAAGCTTTCAGGACCAGCATGACCAAGGGCGCCAGCAACACTGGTGCCCTTTTTGGCATTCAAACCGTAGGGCGGGATAGCCCGTTTGCGTATCCCGCCGCGCCTGGGTGATGACCGCGCGGCCCTTCGGATCGAACGGACGATGGTTTCGTGGAGAGACGGCGGAATACGCAAGGGGGCTATTCCGCCCTACGGATTATCCCGCTTCCCTGAATCCTTCGGCGGTGGCCAGATCGACAGACACTAGCTGCGAGACGCCTTTTTCGCCCATGGTGACGCCGAACAGGCGGTCGGTGCGGGCCATGGTTTGGGGATGGTGGGTGATCACCAGGAAGCGGGTTTCGGTATCGCGGGCCATGGCGTCGAGCAGGTTGCAGAAGCGGTCGACGTTGCTGTCGTCGAGCGGCGCATCAACTTCGTCGAGCACGCAGATTGGCGACGGGTTGGTCAGGAACACCGCGAAGATCAGCGACATCGCGGTGAGCGTTTGTTCGCCGCCGGAAAGCAAAGAGAGCGTTGCAGGTTTTTTGCCAGGCGGCTTGGCAATGATCTCAAGGCCAGCCGCCAACGGATCATCGGACTCGATCAGCTCCAGCCGCGCTTCGCCGCCGCCGAACAGCGTCGTGAATAGGCGGCGGAAATGCCCGTCGACGACGGTGAAGGCCTCCATCAGCCGCTTCTTCGCCTCACGGTTGAGCTGGCCAATCGCACCGCGCAATTTCGCAATCGCCCCCTCGACATCGGCCTTCTCGCTCGCCATGCCGTCGAACTGTTTTTGCAGCGTTTCCAGTTCGGCCTCGGCATTCAGATTGACGCCACCGAGCCGATCACGATCCGCCTTC
>JAYSVA010000440.1:0-2801 GCA_043718785.1 Hyphomicrobiaceae bacterium | reverse complement strand
GGTCGCCCATCACGTGGACGCGGCGGACCAGGTTCCAGCTCTGCAGCTCTTTCAGCGAATTCGACACGTTGGAGCGGGCGAGGCCGAGACGCTCGGCGATGTCCTCGGCGGTCAGCGGCTTGTCGCTGAGATAGAGCAAGCCGTGGATCTGGCCGACCGAGCGGTTGACGCCCCACACGGAACCCATTTCGCCCCAGTGCAGCACGAAGCGGTCGGTGACGCCGGGGTTCGCTGCAGTTGAGCCGGTATTGTTTGTAATTTCTGTCATGACAGAAATATACGTCAACTCAGAACCGGCGTCAAGCAAACTCTGGCGTTGCCGCGCCAATGGCCAACAACACGTCAATGACGTGTGTCCAAATTTCGTTGCCGCATTAGGGCGAATTTAAGGCTTACCCGCTATGGTTGTGCGAATAGTGCAGATTGCCCGCAGGAAGATCCCTCCTCCGGCTTCACCTGCGCAACAACCGATGACGACGATGCAGGTGGCAGATGATCTATTCCGGCCAAGCACTTTCAAAGTTCTCCAGCCTTGCTGGCCGACCCAACCGGGCCGTCGCAAGTGAGGTGCAGACCAAAGAAAACCGCCTGCACGCCCGGTTCGACCTGCCGCTGCTCGGCCGGTTCATGCGCCCGAACAAGCAGGAATATCCCTGCATGGTCCGCAACATCTCCGTCGGCGGCGCGGCGCTGAACTCGCCGGTTGATGTGATCGTCGGTGAGCGCATCGTCACCTATCTCGACTTCATCGGCGGCCTTGAAGGGTCTGTCGTGCGCACATTTGAGGGCGGCTTTGCCATCAAATACTCAGCCACCCTGCACAAGCGCGAGAAGCTGGCGGCGCAGCTGACCTGGTACCTGAACCGCGATCTGCTCGATGCGGAAGAAGCGCGCCGCCCTGGCCATGAGCGTCTCCAGGCCGCCAACAAGTCGATGAACTTGCGCCTCGCCGACGGCCAAGCGATCGCGGTGGCCATCCTCGACGTCTCGATTTCCGGCGCGTCCATCGCCCTCGACGACCGCCTTGAGATCGGCACGGAAGTCAAACTCGGCACCTTGCGGGCCCGCGTCATGCGCCATCACGCCCAAGGCATCGGCTTGATGTTCTTGGACGTGCAGACCGCTGAAAGTCTGCGTCTGCACTTTGGTTGAGACCGGCGGCGGCGTCCGAACGGTGGTTCGAACGCCATGGCCAAATGAGCGTTGTGCGTTGGGATTTGTGATTGCGCTTGTGCAGTGTGGGTGGGATTTGCCATGACGTGCGTCGTTCGTATCGCCGGGCTGTTGTCGAGTGTGGTGCTCGCTGGCAGCCTGATCGCAGCCTCGCTTGTTGGCGCCACGGCGGCGTCCGCAGCTGACCCGGCGCGCCCGGCAACCGCTGGGCTGCCGGAGCCGTCGCGGCTCGGCCGCAATGTCAGCTATGCCCCCAATGACCGGCAAAATGACCGGATCAAGACCCCGTCGATCCTGCAAGCGCCTATCGGTGCCGACAGCGCCGCCGCCCCGTTTATGCGGATTTACGGCCAAGCCAACCCGCCCTATGGCTTCGTGCAGTTCTGCGACAGCTTCCCGAGAGAGTGCGTGTCCGCCGACAGCAGCGATGGCCGCTTTGATGCCACACCGGAACGCTTCGAAGAACTCGACGCCGTCAACCGCTACGTCAACACCGTCATCGAACCGGTCACCGACCTCGACCTTTACGGCGTGCCGGAATGGTGGGCGATCCCCAAACTGCGCGCCGATGGCACCGGCAAAGGCGACTGCGAGGATTACGCCGTGCTGAAGCGGCAGATCCTGATCAAACGCGGCTGGCCGGTGAATTCCCTGCTGATGACCGTCGTGCGCGACGAAAAAGGTGACGGCCACGCGGTGCTGACCGCCAGAACCGCGCAGGGCGACTTCATCCTCGACAATAAGGCCACGGATGTGCGGCTGTGGAGCAAGACGCCCTACAAGTTCATCATGCGCCAGTCGTATCTGAATGCGAAAGTCTGGATGTCCCTTGACCCCAAGGAAACCACGACGCCGGGTCCGATGGCCGCCGCCAAGCCGGGGCGTTGAGCGGACAGCGAGTGATCTCGCATGGACTTCGCCCAGACTCGGTGCATGACGCAAGCGGGCTAATGCACCCTACGTCGGTGCGATGACGGAGCCGATGGGGGGCAGGTAGCGCTTCATTGCCAGGGCGACGAGGGCGAGCATCACGGCGGCCAGGATCGAGTTGATCAGCACAATTTTGAGCACGGGCGTGCCGGACGGCGCGCTTTCCGGCGTGCCGGGCTCGATGGCACCGGCTTCCTCTTGAGTGGCGCCACGGAAGATCGGCAGCACAGCGAACAGCATGGTCCACCACAGCAGGAAATACAGCGCGACGGCGAGGGTGATGCTCATGTTGGTTCCGTCTCAAAGTTTGCGGCGTCGTACGGCCAGAGTACGTCGAGGGCGAAGGTGTGGACCTCAAACGGCGGCGCGGTAACCGGGTCGGCGTCCTTAAAGGTGGCGGCGAGCAGCCACTTGTCGCCTTGCAGGGCGAACACCTCCAGCGTCCGGGCGATTGGGTCAACATACCAGCAGTGGCCGACGCCAAATGCGGCATAGATCGCGAGCTTGTCGGTGCGGTCCGCCTGTTGGGTCGAAGGTGACAGCACTTCGCACAACCAATCCGGCGGCGTCTCGATGTAGGCGGTATCGGGAAGTTTGGGTAGCCGCTCGCGCCGCCAACCCGCAAGATCGGGAACCACTGTGTGCTCGTCGAGATGCAACTCTGGCTCAACCATAAAGATCCAACCGCCGGGGCCGCC